>JAPXNX010000090.1:0-5578 GCA_033811795.1 Methanolinea sp.
CGAACAGCTTGAAAGGGACCGGGTCGATGCCAGCTGCCCGTGCCTCTGTCTCATTCTCCCGGATCGCCGCGAGTGCAAGACCGATGCGGGAGCGCAAAATGAAGAAGAAGAGGACCAGCACGAGGACAGCAACGAGGAGGACCGTGTAGTATTCGATGGCAAGGTAACCCGGGACCGAGGCGGGGACGATCTTTGGGACCGCATAACCGTCCCACCCGCCGGTGATCGGTGCGAGCTGGCTCACCACGAGGGTCTGGATGATCACGGCAAACCCAAACGTCACCATGGCGAGGAACCATTCGCGGAGACGCACGCACGTCATCCCGATGAGGATGCCGATGAAGGCAGAGAACAAACCTCCGATGACCAGTGTCAGCAACGGGTGGAGACCCAGGCGGACTGCCGCCAGGGAGGCTGCATACCCCCCAAGTCCAAGGAATGCCGCATGCCCCAGCGATCCCTGGCCCGAGAAAGTGAGGAAGTTCCATGCCGACGAGTAGATGATGAAGATGAGCATCAATACGAGGACGGTGAGGAGATATAGGTTCTGGCCGACGAGGAGGGGCATGGCAAGCGCCAGGACGAGGAGGGCTGCAGAAAGCAGGTTACGCGGTTTTCGCAGCTGCTCAGGTATCATTCGTCAGCCTCCCCGAAGAGCCCGGTCGGCCGGACGAGCAGGACGAGTATCAGGAGGATGAACGAGATCGCGTCCTTCCACGACCCGCCGAGGAAAAATGCCGTGAAGTTTTCGACCATCCCGATGGCGAGGCCCCCGACGATCGCCCCAGGTATGCTGCCGAGGCCGCCCAGGATGATGATGACAAACCCCTTGATCGCCGGGACCGACCCCATGTAGGGGTTGAAGACCTGGCCGCTCACTGCCCAGAGGGTCCCCGCAGCTCCGGCAAGCCCTGCACCGATCCCGAATGTGAGCATGTCCATCCGCTCCACGTTTATCCCCATCAGCATCGCACCCTCCCTGTTCTGGCTGGATGCACGGATGGCTTTCCCCGTCCTTGTCCGCTGCAGGAAGGCGTTTAGGCAGAGAAGGATGACTGCTGTCACGGCCACGATGATGATGTAATCGAACGGGAGCTGGATGGGGCCGAGTGCTATCGTCATGTCTGCGAACGGGCTCTTCAGTGAGCGCCATTCGTCAGTCCAGATCATTGCAACGGCGTTCTGGAAGATATAGATGAGGCCGAGGCTGATGAATATCTCGTTCAACTTTCCCGTCCCGAGAATAGGCCGGAAACAGAGCCGTTCCACTATGACACCGACCACGATTAGAATCGGAACCGATAAGAAGAGGAGGAGGTACGGGTTGAACCCGCTTATCACGAAGAGGATGAACGTGACATATGTCCCGAGCATCAGGAACTCGCCATGGGCGAAGTTGACGACTTTCATCACCCCGAAGATCAGGTTGAGACCGGTGGCCAGCAGGATGTAGATGCATCCTGAATAGAGGCCCCAGAAAGCGACCTGGCCAAGTACTGCGATGCCGCCATCCATTCTGTATTACTTCTCCCTGCCTGAAAATAAAGATTCAGGGAGATCCGGGTGTGTACCAATCCGGAATGGTAAACTCCCCCGCTTTCAGGTTGTCAGGCCAGATAATGGTCGGCCGGGGTTCGCCCGACACCGGGTCCATGGCGAGCTGCACGACGTACAGCTCGAACTTGCTCTCCCGGAAGTCCGGGGAGAAGGAGATCGTCCCGTTCTTCATGATCTCGAGCATCTGGGGTACTTCGATGGTCGCGAGGGCATCCCGTATCTTCGCCCTGTCCAGGCTGCCGGCCTCTTCAATTGCTGCAGCGGCGACATAGACCGACTCGTACGTCGCAGCGCCCATCATGCCCGCGAACCCGCCATACTTCCTGTCGAAGTCAGCGAGGAACTTCCTGGTCGCATTTTCGGTGGACCCTGCCGGGACTGCATAGGGAGAGAACCTGCTCTCCATCACCATCCCGTCACCGTAAGCGCCCACACTGCTGTAGTAATCGGGGTCGTCGTTGTTTTCTATGGCCATGATCATCGTGGAGAGCCCGACGTCCCTCCTGGCCTGCTGGGTCATGGGGGTGAGCTCGTTCAGGAACGTGACTGCATAGATGATATCAGGGTTCTTTCCCTTGACCGATGTCAGGACTGTCCTGAAGTCCGATTCGCTCATCTTGAACGGCTCTTCTGCAACGATCTCGATCGGGAGGCTCTTCGCGGTGACGACGGCTTTCACCGCATCGAGCTGCCCCTTCCCGAACGGGCTGTCCTGGTAGATGACGGCGACGCGGAGTTTCCGGTCGTCCGGAAGTCCAAACTTCGCGTATACCGCCGGCCGGAAGACCTCTGTCAGGAACTGGACGCTCGCCTCGCCAGAGTCGTCGGTGTTGGGCCTGTGGAAGAACATGTAACTGGTATCGAGGTCCGTCCGCCTGGAGACCGCGCTGCTTGACGCTCCGGAGATGATGTACGGGACCTTGTTGTCGGCGACGATCGCCTGGTGCGCCGAGACGACCGCACTCGAGTAACCACCCACGAGGACGTGTACCTTGTCCTGCGTGATAAGCTTCATCACCGCTTTCATGCCTCCTTCGCGGGTCGATTCATCGTCGCCCTGGACCAGGCGGATGGGCAGGGACCGGCCGAGTTCTTTGACAGGGACCCCGCCCCTGGCATTGATCTCTTCCGCGGCAAGTTCTGCAGACTGCCAGATGTCCTTTCCAGTAGTACTTGCTGCGCCCGTCATGGATGCGACAACACCAATCCTGATCTCGTCCGAGCCGCTGACCGCCGGGGTCTGTGTGCATCCTGCTCCCAGGACCAGTGAGATCAGAAACACTCCGAGAGTTAAACTTACAATACGATCGAGTCTCATAAGAGATCACCATGCTATGATATAGCATGACATTGATAAGGTAATAGGACTTTTGTTTTAGTCCGGCGGACCACGCCACTGAGGGGACCAACCTGGCGAAAAAGGGCAGGGATCGAATGGACAGTCCAGGTGTTCAGGTGGTCTCTTCCCCGGTTCCTTCCAGCAACCCTGCTGCTTTCTCACGGGCGTGGAAGTCGTGGACCTGCTGGATAGAGGCATTATAAGCAGAATCAAGAGCTTTTTCATTGAGCTCGCGTTCCCCGGGAGGAAGGTTCCTGATTGCATCGTGCCCCATTTTCCGGTACGAGTCCAGGCTCCTTTCGGTGGACTCGATCGCGACGCGTGTCCTCACGTGCCTCTCGACGATCCGGGGAAACGTCTCCTCGACGATCATCTTCACTTTCGGGTTCATTTTTTCCAGGCAACCGACGTTATTCATCCAAGGTTCGCTTCGCCTATGATAAACCTGCTTTTCAGGGAAGAGAGAGCCGGGACAACGAGACTGCCCCGGCAAAGTTTGCACCCCATTCCAAGTGAGGGGAGTCTCGAGGGGGCAGGCCACCGGTTACATGGACCTCTCGGGAGGTGCACTGATGGCCCTTCTTAAACGTGAAGCAGGCACGCTGGTGTTCGGACTCCCGGGAGGTGCAATGATGGATCGCACAAACCTGAGCGACAGGTCCCATGGGCATCCTGGCTCCCGGGGGAGGTCTCCCGCATTTACGGTGCAGGTCCACGGGCATCATGGCTCCCGGGGAGGTCTCCCGCATTTACGGTGCAGGTCCACGGGCATCTCCCTTGCCCTCCGTTGCGGGAAACACGATGCACTGCGTCGTCTGCACGAGGGTGTAGTCCTGCGATACCGAAGGCGTCAGGGACGCAGCCTCCTCCATCGTCATCAGTATCACCCGCAGGGCATCGACAGGACCGCCGCCGACAGCCTTCCAGTACGACCTGATGCAGTGGTTTGCGACCTCCTGCGTAACCCTGTTCCCGAGTACGATGAAGCGGCTTGCCGTCCCCCTTGCAATCTCTCTCTCCTTTCGGTCATGTATTTCCGTGATCACGTAATGCCCGCAGGAAAGATACAGCCTCCGCGTGCGTTTCGTCCTCCCGTCGCTCTCGCTCACCTCCCCGACCAGGACACCGTTCTTCTCCTGGACCTTGCACTTGTCGTCGCGAATGGAGAGACCCACCCCGAGCTCGCGGCCCCTCCTGTACAGCCCTTCTTCATCCCGTATCTTCCCGGAGTAGAGTTCCTCCTCCAGGGTCCCGGTGGAGGACTCGTCCCCCGAAAGGAATATCTCCCTCTGGTCACCCGCCATGAAAGACCGCTCTTTCCCGCAGAAGGCTATGACAAGGCTCATGGAACCATCCTTGCAATAGCGGGACCATGACGGAGATACAGAAACCGGAAGGCAGGAATCTCGGACCTTCTCTGTTGAAGGAGGAGCAAGGTTCCTGCCGGGGCTCTCCTGCACCACGCCCGTCTCTCGCCGCTTCGTTGTTTGCAATTCACTCATTCGACCTTTTTTGGGATACGACTATCCATGGTGACAACCCTGTCACTGTGCAGGGAGTTGGGGATCTTCCTCTCCACTTCTCCGTGGGACAGTTCGATCTTCATCGTCTTCGAGGAGGAGGCGGCCGGGGTGGCCAAGAAGATGGCCGGCTACCACCAGTTCCACGCGGTCCGGCGGGCCGTGGAGAAGACCGTGGAGGCTGCCCCTTCCGGGAGGGACTTGAGGTAGGAGAACCTTGCCTTGTCGGGGATGAAGAGACCGATCCTCGACTGGAAATCGATCTTTGAGGGAGAGCGCCGCGCCGATGTCATGTATTTGGCCGAGACAGCCGAGACGACCTTGCCGAACTTGTAGTCCGCATATTTCAGGAAGATCAGTCCCAGGACTGGATTGGAATATTCTGATGGTCTCAATGGGGAGTTGGCCCAGAGCTGGTCCGCTGCAGCCCAGAGGCGGTTCTCGATATGGTTGTTCATCGGGGTAGCCATGATGCAATAATGGGATAATAGGAGAGAGGATCATTATAATTTTCGATTTCTTTATCAATCCAGCCCGTCGCTGCACAGCGGCCGGGACAAAAGGATCCTCCTCGACTGCGCCAGCCAGGGCCACGAATTTATCCTGTTCTTCCCCAGTTGCGGTACACCCCCGTACTCGGCAGAACTCTTTTATCCCCTTCTCTATTCGCAGCAACCCAAAGACCCGGGTCGCTATGCTCCAGAGGTCCTGGCACTCTCCCGAGGTTTTCACCCTCGTTGCACAGTGTCTCGCAGATTGCAAGAACCGTCACTAAACGGAGGTCGAATGTTGTCCCGGCTGATTGGGTTCGATCGTGGTCCAGATTCGTTATCTCCACGCTCCCCCCTGGTCCGGGGCCTCGCCATGGATGAACCATGCTCATCATCTTGCAATCCCTGGAATACCCATCAATAGTGACTGCTCCATCCAATCGGGACCGCCATCTCCGCAACCGGGGGAAAGGCAACCCCTGAAACCATTTCTTCCGCGGGGCATGCAGATAAAGGTATATGGCATTCCGTGCTCCACGGGAGAAGTGTGTGATCATGGAGAACGATTTTATCGTATTTCACGGGGACCTGCAGCAACTCCTGGAGAAGGTGGAGACGGGCGAGATGATCCCCCGTCTCCAGGCCTCGCACGCCCCCATGTGCAAATTCTT
>JAPXNX010000091.1:0-5496 GCA_033811795.1 Methanolinea sp.
GTCTTCCAGAACCCTGACGACCAGATCTTCTCCCCCACCGTCGAACAGGACGTGGCCTTCGGCCCCCTGAACCTGGGGCTCGACGAGGAGACGGTCCACCACAGGGTCGAAGAAGCCCTCCGCGTCGTGGGGATCTCCCACCTGCGGGACCGCGTGCCCCACCACCTCTCCGGCGGCGAGAAGAAGAGGGTCGCGATCGCGGGGATCATCGCGATGGAGCCGCAGGTCCTCGTCCTCGACGAACCCACCGCCGGGCTCGATCCGGCGGGAGTTTCCGACCTCGTGGGCTTCATCAACTCGCTCGCCCGCAAGTATGGAATGACCGTCATCTTCTCGACGCACGACGTCTCGCTCGTCCCCGAGATGGCCGACATCGTGTACGTGATGGACAGGGGGAGGATCGTTGCGAGCGGCACCTGCAGGGAGGTATTCGTACAGCAGGACCTGCTCGCATCGGTCCGCCTCGAGGTACCGGTGATCCCGAGGCTGATCGGGGCGCTCCGGGAGGAGGGGATTGGGATCTCCATGGCCTACACGTTCGATGAGGCAAGGGACGCCTTTCTCTCGGCCTTCGGGAGAAAGAGATGATCGAGGAGCTATTCCTCATAGAGAAGCAGACGTACAGGAACAGCCCGATCCACGAGGTCGATGCCCGGGCAAAGATCGTCCTCTGCTTCGCGGCAGTCATCGCGATGGTCGCAGTGCCGTACTCGCCGCTAGTCATCCCTGTCGGGCTCGTCTTTTTCCTGCTCTTCGCACTGCTCTGGGCCCTCTCGCGCCTCTCGCCGGTCGTGTACGGAAAGAGGCTCCTGATGGTCATCCCCTTCGGTTTTCTTCTCGTGCTTGTCCAAATATTCCTCCCGAACCCTTACTACCCGGTTTTCACGTCCATTGCAGACCTTCCCTTCGGGATCCATATCTACCGGGAGTCGGTTGAATTTGCCTCGATCCTGTTTGTGAAGTTCCTCGTCTGCATATCTTTCATCATCCTGGTCTCCTCCACGACGCGTGTCCCGGACCTGCTCGAGGGAGCCGGGAGGCTCGGTCTCCCGGCAGAGTTCTCGCTAGTCCTCGGCATGATGATCCGGTACATCTTCGTCTTCGGGTACATCACCAGGAAGGTCAGCGATTCGCTGGCTGCCCGCTGCTTCTCGCCGTTCGACCCTCACCTGCCGTACAGGTACCGCCTGCGGGTCCTTGCATACTCGATAGGCACGCTGTTCATCCGGTCCTACGAGCAGGGCGAACGGACATACACTGCGATGCTCTGCAGGGGGTACGGCCGCGAGAGCCACCTCTACATCAGGAAAAAGCCCCTCGCGAGGAAAGACCTGCTCTTCCTTGCCGCATGCATGCCCGTTGTCGTCTGCACCCCCGTCATTGCCTGGCTCTCGGTGCAGGGACCGCTCTGATCGCAACCCTTTTCCCTCTTGAACGGCCCCATCTTTTCCATGGCAAGCGCGTTCGGGCGCGGGTTCATTACGAACCTCGTGCACATCTGCAAGCATTTCTCCGGAAAGCCGGAAGAGGCCTTTTTCGGGGCAGCAGACCACCTGGAGGAGTTCATCGTCCCTGACCAGTTCAGGGGGACCGAGGTCGAGGAACTCGCGGACCGGCTGCGCAAGCGGATTGCCTGGCACCAGCCGGGGACACTGGACAGGGAGGAGGCGGAAGAGGTGAAAAAGCTCATCGACCGCCTGGTCATCGCCATCGACAGGGCGCTCGGGATCAAGGATCCTGACCTTGGCGAATTCCAGTGATAAAACCTGGTTTTTTATTGAATTAGGCTTATGTGCCCGTGCGTCAAATACTTTATGTGACGCCCGTTCTGCTGGAAAAAGTGTGTTTTTTGACAGGGGAGAAGAATGGCAGATACTTATGATGCTTCGCACATCACGGTACTCGAGGGTCTCCAGCCGGTCAGGGAACGCCCTGCGATGTACATCGGGAGCACCGATGCGAGGGGGCTCCACCACCTGGTCTACGAGGTGGTGGACAATTCCATCGACGAGGCCCTTGCCGGGTTCTGCACCTCCATATGGGTGACAATACACAGCGACGGTTCCGTATCAGTCCTCGACAACGGCAGGGGTATCCCTGTCGACGAGATGAACAATACACATAAGAGTGCGCTCGAAGTCGTCCTCACCGTGCTCCACGCGGGCGGCAAGTTCGACAAGAGCATGTACCAGGTCTCCGGAGGACTCCACGGCGTCGGTGTCTCGGTCGTCAATGCCCTTTCGCGCTGGCTTCACGCGCAGGTGTTCCGCGACGGGAACATCTACGAGATGCGCTTCGAACGGGGGCTCGTCTCGAGCCCGCTCACGTGCCGTGAGGAGAGCCTCGAGGAACTCGTCGCCAGGTTCCAGAAATGGTATGGCTATAAGCCGGCGTTCCGCGGGTCGGACAGGGCGGAGTTCCTCCAGAAATATGCAGGCCGCCTCTCCGGGACACTGATAACGTTTTTCCCGGACGAGACGATATTCGAGACGGTCAGGTTCGACTACGATATCCTGGCGCACAGGCTGCGGGAACTGGCGTTCCTCAATGCCGGAACCTCCCTATCGCTCGTGGACGAGCGGACCGGTGACAGCGAGAGGTTCCACTACGAGGGAGGCATCGCGGAGTACGTCAGTTTCCTCAACGCCGGGGCCGAGCCCCTCCACCCCGATGTCATCTCACTGAAGAAGAAGGACCCGGAATCCATGACCGAGGTCGAGGTGGCGCTCCAGTACACGACAGGGTACTCGGAGCAGGTCTTTTCGTACGTTAACAGTGTCAATACCCGGGAGGGTGGGACGCACCTGGAAGGGTTCCGGAGCGCGATCACGAAGGCTGTCAACAACTCGGCCCGCAAGAACAACCTGATCAAAGACTCCGGGCTCTCGATCCGGGGCGAGGACGTCCGCGAAGGCCTCACTGCGATCGTGAGCGTGAAGATAGCAAACCCCCAGTTCGAAGGACAGACAAAGATGCGCCTTGGCAACAGCAACGTCAAGGGGATCGTGGACTCGCTTGTGTACCAGTCGCTCTCGGATTACTTCGAGGAGAACCCGCGCGTCCTCTCGGCGATCATCGATAAGGTCCTCACCGCTGCCAGGGCACGCGAGGCAGCGAGGAACGCCCGCGAGCTGGCCCGGCGCAAGAGCACGCTCGAGACCACCGGCCTCCCCGGAAAACTCGCCGATTGTTCAGAGCGGGACCCATCGAGGAGCGAGATCTACATCGTGGAGGGGGACTCGGCAGGGGGTTCCGCGAAGCAGGGGCGGGACCGCCGGTTCCAGGCCATCCTGCCGCTGCGAGGCAAGATCCTGAACGTCGAGAAGGCAACCCAGCACAGGATCCTCAAGAACGCTGAGATCCAGGCCCTCATCTCGGCGATCGGGACCGGGGTCGGCGAGCAGTTCGACCCGGAGAAGGCCCGCTACCACAGGGTGATCCTAATGACCGATGCCGACGTGGACGGAGCCCACATAAGGACACTCCTCCTGACGTTCTTCTTCAGGTACATGAAGAGGCTGATCGAGGAAGGGTTCGTCTACATCGCCCAGCCCCCCCTGTTTCGCGTTGCTAAGGGCAAGGCCGAGAAGTACGCGTTCCACGAGGAGGAGGTAAAAGAGATCGCGAAGGAACTCGGCGAGAAAGGGGTGACAGTGCAGCGGTACAAGGGTCTCGGCGAGATGAACGCCGGGCAGCTCTGGAGCACGACGATGGACCCCGCCACCCGCGTCCTGAAACAGGTCACGATAGAGGACGCGAGTTACGCGAGCGAGATATTCGAGAAGCTTATGGGCGAAGACGTGGCTGCCCGCCGCGATTTCATCAAGCGCCACGCCCGCGAGGTGACGAACCTTGACATCTGAGCAGGCGGGCGCTGCGGGCGCTGCGGGCGCCGAACAGGGGCCTGCCCAGCAGGTCATCCCGGTGAACATCGAGGAGGAGATGAAGACCTCCTACATCAACTACGCGATGAGCGTCATCATCGGGAGGGCGATCCCGGATGTGAGGGACGGGTTGAAACCGGTCCACCGCAGAGTGCTGTTCTCGATGTGGGAGATGGGAAACACCCATGACAAGCCCACCAGGAAGAGCGCCCGCGTCGTCGGTGAAGTGATGGGTAAGTACCACCCACATGGCGATGCCGCGATCTACGACACCATAGTCAAGATGGCCCAGCCCTTCACCTACCGCTACCCCCTGATCGAAGGGCAGGGCAACTTCGGTTCGATCGACGGGGACGCGGCGGCTGCCATGCGTTACACTGAGGTCAGGCTCAACCCGATAGCGGAGGAGCTCCTGCAGGACATCGAGAAGGAGACAGTGGCGTTTTCCCCCAACTTCGACGAATCGCTCGATGAGCCCGTCGTCCTCCCGGCAAAGGTGCCGAACCTCCTCCTCAACGGGTCGAGCGGGATCGCCGTCGGGATGGCGACGAACATGCCGCCGCACAACCTAGCAGAGGTCTGCAACGCGCTCGTCCAGTACCTCGAAACGCCAGATGCCTCCCTCGATGTCCTCATGCAGCACCTCCCAGGCCCTGACTTCCCCACTGGCGGGGTCATCATGGGCACGGAGGGGATAAGGAGCGCTTACCTCACTGGCCAGGGAAAGGTCGTCATCAGGGGCGTTGCCGAGATCGAGGACCGGGGGGGCCGCGGGGAGAGGATCATCATAACAGAGATCCCCTTCCAGGTCAACAAGGCCCGGCTCATCGAGACCATTGCCAACCTGGTCAAGGAGAAGAAGATCGAGGGGATCTCCGATATCAGGGACGAGTCGGACAAGGAAGGCCTCCGGGTAGTGATCGACCTGAAAAAAGGCGCTTCCGGCGCGATAATCCTCAACCAGCTGTACAAGCATACCGCGCTCGAGAGCACTTTTGGGATCATCAACCTAGCCATCGTCGAGAACCAGCCGCGCATCCTCCCCCTGGCAGACCTGTTCCATGAATTCGTCGCCCACAGGACCGAGGTCATCCGCCGCAGGAGCGAGTACGACCGGAAGAAGGCGCAGGAACGGGTCCACATCCTCGAGGGGCTGCTGCTCGCTCTCTCCCGCATCGACGAGGTGATCGCTGCCATCCGGGCATCCGAGACGGCGGATGCTGCGAAGGAGACACTGATTACGCGTTTCGGGCTCGACGAGCCGCAGGCTGCAGCAATCCTCCAGATGCAGCTGCGCAGGCTCGCGGCGCTCGAGCAGAAGAAGATCCAGGACGAGAAGGACGACCTCTCCAGGGAGATCGCGCGCCTGTCGGAGATCCTAGCCGACGAGAATAACATCCGGCAGGAGATCAGGAAGGAACTGGTCGCGATCGCCGGGAAGTACGGTGACGCCCGGAGGACGCGGATCTCGGGAGAGATGACGCAGCTCGATAGGGAAGACCTCATCGAGGACAAGCAGGTGCTCGTCTCCCTCACGTCGCTGAACTACATCAAGAGGATGGACCTGGACACCTACCGCCAGCAGAGGAGGGGCGGGCGGGGGATCATCGGG
>JAPXNX010000092.1:0-5444 GCA_033811795.1 Methanolinea sp.
AATGCGCCCTTCATCCCGGTCGACATCGCCTGCCACCGGTTGACGATGAAGAGGAAGGAGAACAGGGTGACAAATGCGCTGCCTGCCCCGACGAAGTCGATCTCCTGCCTCTCCCGCTTCTCCGGCCTTGGCAGGACCCGGCTTGCGAGGACCAGGGCCGCTATCCCGACCGGGATGTTGATGAAGAAGATGAAGCGCCACCCCAGGTACGCGGCGATGAACCCTCCCAGGGTGGGGCCGGTGGCAAGGCCGACTGCAATACTGGTCGCGTTAATACCAAGAGCCCTGCCGCGCTCGGATGGTGGAAACGCACCGACCACGATCGCCGGGGCGACTGCCATCATCATGCCAGCGGTGACGCCCTGGATGGCGCGGGCGGCGATCAGCATCCCTATGCTGGCCGAGAGGCCGCAGATCGCGGAGGATGCGATGAACCCCCCAAGACCCGCCAGATATATCGCCCGGTACCCGAACATATCTCCCAGCCGGCCGTAGGTGAGCAGCAGGCTGCTGATCATCAGGAGGTAGATCATTGGGACCCACTGGGCGGTGGGCATCCTGGCATGGAAGACGCTGGTGATGGTGGGGAGCACCACGTTCACCACGCTCGCATCGATCGGGCCCATGATACTCCCGAGCATCACTGCCGCAAGTACCAGCCACTTCTTGTCTACTGCCATTTCTGCCTCTGCTCCGCACGGGAGTCCACTATGGATATCATCCGTTCTGCCACGCCCTGGCATCAACCTTATGCCACGGCGGGGGTGTCCAGGGGGTTTTTCGATTATACCAGCAGTAGTGGAAGAAGGTAAAATACAGAAGGGCCACCTGGGAGTGGGAGATATGTTATTCCTTCATCCACGCTGCCGGCGCAATGAAAACGGTTTGCCAGCCAGAACAAGACCCGCTGGCCGGAACCAAAGATCCATCGTATCCGGCCGGAGAAGTATCGGGGAATGCGGTATGTGGCAGCAGGACCTGGCTTTTTTCCCCGCTCATGCAGGGAAAATAACGATGTCCCGCACCGACGGTATACCTCGGTAGAGCAGTGAACCACGACCGTTCTGCACCATTGCGCGAAATCACGCATCACGTCGCATCAATACTTTCGGTAGAACTTACTCCGGTCCCCGATCTCGATCACGAAAATGACCATCGCGTCGTCTTCGATCGCAAGAAGGATCCTGAAATGTCCCACCCGGTAAGAGTAAACCGGGATGTCCGGGTGGGCTTTCAATTTCTTGACGTGAAAGCGCGGATACGGCTCTTCTGCGAGAGCGGTCAGTTCGTCTTTGACCCGCTGCCCATCGGCCTTTGAGAGGCGTTTCAGGTCACGTTCTGCCTTTGGCGTGAAGAGGACCCGCCATGTCATTCAAGCCCCAGTTCCTCTGCGATATCTGTAAGCGAGCGGTAGCGGCCGGCCCGAATGTCCCTGATGCCCTCCTCGATCTGTTGCAGCGTCTCTTCGGAGAGCGGTTCAGGGTCGTATGCCATGTCGAGGAGGCGGTTGAGCATCTCGTCGTAACTCTCCCGGGGATGTAGTTTCAGGGCGTCGAGACGGGACTTTGTCTCTGGCCGGAGCTGGATAGTCGTCACCATGGTAACCCATGGGACGATATAGGTGATAAAATTCTGCCCAGGCATGTCGGGCGACGCCATCTCCTGGAAATGGGTCGTGCGACATGCCGGCTAGCGGTGATCCCGAGCACCCTGCCGCACTCGGAAAGAGGGAAAGCGCTGACCATGATCGGTCTTTGGCGACGGCAATCATCATGCCAGCGGTGACGCCCTGGATGGCGCGGGCGATCTCTGCCAGTCTTAGCCGGATGGCAAAGGGGGAGCGACACTTCATGCAACCGGACCGGTTCCCGGCAGGATTTAGCCTGTAGCCGTGGGGCTGTGACTATCCACGCATTGCGCACTTTGAGAAGATCTTATTCCAGCGGGCGTGGATCGAGTGGGCTGGATAGGTGTGAAAGACCGGGGCTTGTTCATTTCCATTAGTGTAGATTCTGTAGCCCCACAAGAGACTATTAGAGGGAGGGACAATTATTATTGTTTGACAGAATACAGGTGGCAATAGGGAAGTATTGGTATGAAATCAGATCTTTTGGTCATCAAGGAGGGGGTGGAAGAGATAAAGGCCATGCTCGACGAGCTGTTGCGCCGGCATGAAACTATTGGCATGATGAAAGTATCCAAGCGGTCCCTGCAAAAATTTCTCGAGGAGGAACCGGATATCTATAACCTTGACGACGCAAAGGTGGTGTACCTCTGAAAGGAAAGATCGTCCTCATCCCGTTTCCCTTCACAGACTTGACATCTTCGAAATTTCGTCCAGCTCTTGTCCTTTACGAAGGGAAGTCTGATCTCATCCTCGCGTTCATCTCATCTCGAACCGGATCTCAAACTGCTGAAACGGAGGTCCAGCTCCGGAAGGGTATGCCGGGGTTTGAAGATACAGGTCTGAAAGTAGATTCGGTGATCAGACTGGACAAGATAGCTACTGTTCTAAGGGATATGGCTATCGCAGAACTCGGTGAGCTTGACGCGCACTGCAGAGAGCGCGTCAATAGGAAACTCTGTGCACTGCTTCAAATCTAAATGATACTTTTCCTGGTTTATACCCTGTGGGAGGCTTCCATTGGTTGCGTTTACAAACGCCTCTGTCGCCAGAGAATGGTACGATTCGACGGTACCCGAACTTCCTATTGACCCGCCGGTTGTGGGGAGCTCCGGAGGACTCCTGCCCGCATGCCCGAAGCACACGTGGCGGGAAGGCATGTCCTGATAAGAGAGCTGGACCGGGGGGGTGCGACCCGTGCCGCGTTCACCCTATCTTCATCAGGATGGCCACCAGGGCGAAGAGGAGCAGGCCGTTGACGACTACGATCCCAGCGGTGACCATGCCCGGGATCAGGCCAGGCAGCAGCATGCTGATGCCAAACAGGATCGATACACAGTTCAGCAGGGTCTGGGTGGCAAGCAGCCTCCTGAAGAGGGGCTGTAGGGCAGCCGGAACTGCCGCGGTGTCCCGGGCGCCCTGGAGCACCGGGAGGAAGAGTTTTGCCAGGAGGACCCCTCCCCCGGCTATGTTCAGGAGCGCAAGGAGCAGCTGGATGATACCGGTCAGGACTCCCGGGACGATGCACGAGAAGCTCCCTGCGGCGGCAAACGCGATCCCGATGGCGATGAGCAGCCGAGAGCGCCTGTACTGGCCCAGTGGGGTCTCTCCCAGGGCAAGCATCTGGATGGCCATGATGACGAGCAGCAGGCCGAGCTGCCCGTCCGGGGAGAACGGGAGCGTCCCCGTGTTCACTGGGAAGAGCAACAGCCCGAGGAGGACGAGGAGGACGGCGACAGGGATGACAATCGCAATCTGTAGGGGGATCGATGCCTCCCCGAAAAGCCCGGGCCCGGCTTTCGGAGGACTGTCTCCCGGGGCTATGGCAGTCATGCCGCGCCCCTCCCCGGGGGATACGCCCGGTTAGCGCCCCGGATGCACCATGCAAGGTAGAAGAAACCGATGCCGTAAACGATGAGGAGGACCGCAGTCTGGGCATCTGTCGTGATCCCGGGAAAGAGCGTGACGAGGCCGAGGGCGATCGAGACCACGTACACGATGATGCAGGCAGCCGTCAGGTGCCGGAGGACCCCGGGCACCTTCAGCCACAGCCGGGCCTTGTCGTGGGAGATGAGCAACTGCAGCAGGAGAGAGATCCCACCGGCAAAGAGCAGCACCCCGACGAGAACCCGGACATGCCAGGCGAGCAGCCCCGGTACGAAGCATGCGGCCATCCCGACGACCGCCATGCCGGCCCCTATGAGTACGACCGCCCAAGAACGCCTGATGTCGCCAAACGGTGTCCTTCCCATCGTGATTGCCTCGAACGAGAGGATCACGAGGAACAGCCCGTAGGTGCTGTCCGGGGAGTAGGGCAGTTGCCCCGTGTGGATTATGAAGAGGAGCAGCCCGAAGAGGAGCATGAATACCCCAAAGACCACCAGGATGACTATCTCGAAAGAAAGGTCGGGCTCCGCCCGTGTTGGTGGATGCGATCCCTCGTTCTGCTGGCTCTCTTGCTCCACTCTGGCTGCTCCCTGGATAGTTCCGACGACCGGGGTCCGGGCAGGTACTATTCGGTACACAGTCAGCTGGAATCGAGGGGTCATCTACCTTGTGGATCGATCGGGCAGACCGCGGCAGGGTGGCAGGTTGCGGCGGGAAGTGCCACGGCAGCCGTTAACACCCCGGGCATCCCGATGAACGCGCCCTCGTGCGGGGGACTCTCGATGAGAACCCTCCTCCCTGTCCGTGGCCAGGCCGAAAACCCATCCCTTCTGCCGGGACCGGTATCGCGGATAGACCGGCGCACAGGTCCTGTGACAGTTTCCAGGGGACCACAAGGTATTTGCCGTGAAACTGAAAAAAAACCAGGGAGAATACCTATGTTCCGACCACAGGATGACTTCACGTACCTGATGCCGGTCCACTTCGGTGGCGGCAGGTTCGACCCCGGGACCCTGGTGACCCAGAAAACAATGGGCCTGGCCATCAATTACGAGACCGACAGGGACCTCCTCGAGAACTACATCCCCGAGGGGTTCGAACTCCTCGCCCCAGTGGTGGAGGTCGCCTTCAACAAGTTCACCGAGATCAACTGGCTGCACGGCGGACAGTACAATTTGATCAACGTGGCGGCACCGGTCCGGTTCCACGGAAAGAGGGACGAGATAGACGGTGACTACACGCTGGTCGTCTGGGAGAACAAGACCGCACCCATCCTCGGGGGGCGGGAACAGACCGGGATCCCGAAGATACAGGCAGATATCGAGGACCTGCACGTCCTGCGGCCGCACTACGCCACGAACGCGAGCTACGAGGGAAACACGTTTCTCCGGATGGACTTCGAGGCCGCCGGCCTGGTAACAGGGCGGGACTTGGACGCCCTGAAGTCGCAGTTCGCATCCATGAACACGCTGGGGTGGAAGTACATCCCGAAGGCCGGCGCCCCGGGAGCCGAAATCAGCCAGTTTATCCTCTACCCCCAGGGCGTCGAGGTGGAGACGGCACAGGGCGGGACGGGCAGCCTGGAATGGATCGAGCAGACCCCGATGCAGAACCCGGCCCAGTACTACATCATCAACAGCCTCGCGTCCCTGCCGATGAAACGGGTGAAACAGGCGGTACTGATGGAGGGCAGGGCAGTCCTCCATGCGATGGGCGCGAGGGTGATCGAATAAGGGCAGGCAGGACGAGGACCATGGTCGATTCGGATTATTACAAGGGCAGGGTCTGCATCGTCACCGGTGCGAACTCCGGGATCGGGAATGCGATCAGCGAAGGACTCCTGGAGAGGGGGGCGACCGTCTACATGGCGGGGCGCAGCCCGGAAAAGGTAGCAAAGGCTGCCGGCCAGCTCGCCGGACACGGCGACAGGGTG
>JAPXNX010000093.1:0-5399 GCA_033811795.1 Methanolinea sp.
CGCTCGTCGCAACGTTGTTCGTGCACACAACCGATACGAGGCCCGCCCCCCTGAGGCGGGAGACGACTGCCTCGATATCTGCGAGGGTGAGGCGGCGTTCCGAGTGGTTCACGAGCGAGCCATAAGCCCCGGCCTCCCTGATCGCTTCGACCGTGACGGCTCCCGTGTTCGCACCGGGCGGGACTGCATCGACGTGCTGGGAATAGATCGGGAGGGTGTAGTGCATGGAGAGGGGGTGGATGTTCATGTAGCTCGGGGCGATTCCTATCTCCACCCCGGATTCATCTGCCACCTGCTGCGCTGCACCCGCGATGGCATGGGCCCTCTGGCCGCTGGCTTCCTGGTACGTCTTCAGGTTGATGAGGATGAATGGCTTTGCCATTTGAGATCTCCTGCCAGGATGTATGGAGCCGCAAGAGAAAAACCCATTCCGAACATACCGGGACCCCGTCAAAAGGATGGACGCAGGAAGTTCCCGGCAGTGAGTCCGCCCCTCGCCACCTCCCTAATTCTCGCCTTTTGGTGGGCGAGCGATTCGGGGTCGAAGTGACCCGCGAGAGAGAGGCCCAGCGCCTCTCGATATGCAGGAACGACTGCCCGTACGTATGCAGCGCCCCTGCGCCGGGCATCGATCGCAAGGGACCGGACACCCGCACCGACGAGGAGGGGGACGTGGTCGATGAGGGCCGTCTCCACGGAGTTGAGAACCCTCGTCCTTCCCATCCGGTCCTCGTAGACCGGGAAGATGCGTTTCGTTTCGTCCTGCAACCCATAGGGCCCGGGTGGCGGACTACCAAGGAGATCTGCCAGGAGCCTGTTCCTGCTCACCACCGCCTCGAGGTTCCCCTGGCAGATCACCTCGAACGAGACTTCCCTGCACTTTTTCTTCGCATTGGACACGAGCACAGCGATGTCGGGGTACGGAAGTTCAGCCGAGAGGGTGAACCTCGCGATGGGGGGATGGAGAAAGAGCGCTGCCCCGGAGTTGGCGATGTTCAGGCCCTGGCCTCCGAACACCACCATTTCTGGGACCCGGGCGCAGATCGCCTCCGCAAGCCCGGTCTCCCCGATCATGATAGTGGTGACGCCTTCCCGGAATAGGCTCGGGAGCCTTGCAAGCCCTTCCCGAACGAACGCGGAAGGAGCCACCCGCGGCCACATCCACGCGAATTGCACCCCGGCATCCCTGCATATCCTCGCCCCCTCCAGGACTTCACCGGCCCAGTCACCTCCTCCCTCCCCTGCAGTAGGCTCGAAGCAGGCAACATCGCCCCCCGACATGCACGCTTGGTCCAGTTCTTCGAGAGTGGCGCAGTAGACCGTGAGGAGGGGGGCCACCTCATGGGGGGAGGGGAGGGTCCCTCCTTGTTCTGTCCCCCTCTCCCGTACAGCCGCTTCGACAGCGGACTCGGCACGCTCCAGGTCTCCAGCGAGGGGACGGAATGCCTGGGTCCACTCCCGTTCCAGCCGGCCCACGATCTCTCTTCTAACGCTGTTGAGAGCGGAGAGGGGTAGGAATACGTCACCTCCCATATGGACCGAGAGGTCTTGAAAGGCAAACGGTGAGTCTCCAGTCTTTCCGACCTGGGCCCGGACTGCCTCCGGGGTGAGAGGGCTTGTGCGGGCAGGGACAGGGAACACCCCCGCGGTTCCCGCAACCTGGATCCTCCCCCTCCTGGGATGGGTCACCGATGCACTCCAGCTGACCGGTTCACCGGCACAGATCCGCAATTCGATATCGGCCGGGACAGAACGGAATGTCCTTTCTTCCCCTGCAATGGATTTCATCATCTCCCTGCACAGCCTGCTCCGCGTGAGGTAGACGAGGTCGCCAGGGTGGACCCCCCTTGCGGGAGCCTGGAGGAGAAGGGTGCCCTGATGCCTGCTGCCACCGGTCTTCAGGGAGAAGCCCCCGCGTATCGCTCCACCGGGCCCTGCCACGAGGATACCGTCTCCCGCGGAGGGGACCATTCGCGATAACGGCTCGACCAGCAGCCCCTCCCCCTCGATGACCGAGCGGACCTGCCCGAGGAGGAGCCCCCTGTTCCCCGGGGCATCGCGCCCCATCACGCAGGGGTCGCCGAGCAGGTAGCCCCCAGTAAAACCCCTGCTGAACGCAAGGGCCATCGCCTCTTCGTCTTTCTGCAGGAAGTGCTCATCTCCGTTCCGCAGCGCGTCAAGCGCCCTGCGATATGCCCGGACGACGATGCCCACGTACGTGGCAGACCGCATCCTGCCCTCGATCTTCAGGGCGGCGACATCCCGCCGGGCGATACGGTCGAGACCCCGGTAGCAGCAGAGGTCCCGCGTCGAGAGGAGGTACTGGCCGCTCGTGGGGAGGGGCTCGACCGCTGTCCCCCCGCCTCCCGGAAGCGGGGCCATGTGCACCAGCCTGTACGGTTTCCTGCATGGCTGTGCGCACATCCCCCGGTTCCCGCTCCTCCCCCCGATGAGCGACGAGAGCAGGCACTGGCCGGAATACGAGTAGCAGAGCGCCCCGTGCACGAAGACCTCCAGTTCCGGCCGGTGCTCCCTTGGGACGGCGAGGACCTCGTCGAGTTCTGCGAGCGAGAGCTCCCGCGGGAGGATTACGCGGGAATACCCTGCCGCGGCTGCCCACGCTGCCCCCTCCGGTGTTGCAATCGTGGCCTGCGTGGACGCGTGGAGGGGGAGGCCCGGGAGAGCCTTCCCTGCCAGGGAGAGCAGGCCCGCGTCCTGGATGATCGCACCATCGACACCCATGCGGTAGAGGTCGAGGAGGTAGGAGAGCGCCTCGGAGAGCTCGCTCTCCCTGACCAGGGTGTTGACGGTGGCGTAGACGCGCACGCCATGGAGGTGCGACGAGTCAATGGCCTCCTGCATCTCCACAGGTGTGAAGTTGGCGGCGAACTGCCTTGCCCCGAACCTTTTCCCCCCGAGGTACACCGCGTCGGCACCCGCAGCAATGGCGGCCCGGAGCGATTCCCCGGACCCCGCGGGTGCCAGGAGTTCCGGGACCCTGGCGGTCTCCGTTCCTCTCCCGGGCCCGCTCATGGAGAGAGATGAAACCGGGGTCAGGTTAAAGACTCCTGGCCCTCAACGGATCCCACGATGCTGTTCGTGGCCTCAGTCCCGGATATATCGTTCATCCCCCCAGCTCTCGCGTGCGGTGCCGACATCATCGAGGTCCGCCTGGACCTGTCGGGAACCTTTTCGCAGGAGGAGGCCGGGGTGGCCTTCGGGGACGTCCCGGTCCCGTTGATCTTCACGGTGCGGAGCGCTGCCGAGGGAGGGAAGTTTTCCGGGGACCCTGACGACTGGTGGGAGACGTTGCGGCCATGCCTCCCGTACGCGACATACGTCGACGTGGAGAGAGCATTCCGGTCATTCGCCCCGGACCTGCGAAAGAGCGGAAAAACTGTCATAGCGTCTTTCCACACGGCATCGATGCCGGACGCAGGGTCGCTCGAGGCGTTGAGGAGGGACCTCGCCTCCTTTGGAGACATCCCGAAGATAGTCGTGGGCCCGGATTCAGAGGAGGACGTCCTGTCCCTGCTCGCCTTCACCCTGCACGCGGAAAAACCGATCGTCACGAGTGTCATGGGGTCGCGTTTCTCCTTTGCCCGGTTGGTGCTGCCGTTCTTCGGTTCGTCTTTCGTCTTCTGTCACGCGGGGAGCCCGGCTGCCGAGGGCCAGATCCACATCTCCCGTGCACGCGAGATCATGGAACCGTTCCTCTGAGGCATTCCGATACACTTTTCCTTGTAGATCTCACGGGTTGTTGGCAATGGGAATGGCACGGACGGTGTACTGGTCGAGGCATTCCCCGTCCAGTTCGATGGTGGCTGTCTTCTCTTCGCCTGGGCCGATCGTACCCACATAGATGTCCTTTGCATCCCGGACAGCTCCCGTATCCGCGTTGACGAGTTCCACGTGGAGCTGCACGTTCCTCACCCCGGTCGACCCGGCATTGTAGACCTGGAAAGATGCCTCCCAGGCACAGCCGCGGGAGAGGCCCCAGTCCACGTCCTGCCTGACGAGGACCGCTCTCAAAGCTGTCGCGTTACCCGTCCCGGATGCGACTCCCTCCCCTCCTGTCTGGGTGAGCACGGAGACGCACCCGGCGCACGAGAGGAAGACCACGGCAAAGAGGGAGACGAGCAGGAACGCTCGTGGGCCGGACTTGTCTCCCCCTGGCCTGCCTGTCCGCTTCATCCCGTGCACCTGCCGAGATCGCGTCCGGGAAAATGCATCTGTCTAGTCATTCTTTCGTTAAGTCTCTCTCCTTGGGGATATAGGCTTTCCACTCCTGTGGATCCACGAGCGGATCATCTCCTGGCCGAGGAGCGCGTCGACGAGGACAAGGGAGAGCATCGCTTCTGCGACAGGACCGATCCGCGGGACGATGCACGCGTCATGCCGCCCTGTCACGGAGATCGTCCTCTCCATTCCCGCGGTGTCCACTGTCCTCTGCTCCAGTGAGATGGAGGGTGTCGGTTTCACTGCTAAGCGGACGATAATATCAGCACCCGTGCTGATCCCGCCGAGGATCCCGCCGGCATGGTTGGAGAGAAAACCCCTCCCGTCCATCTGGTCGTTGTGCTCGCTCCCCCGCATCCGTGCAGCGGCGAATCCATCGCCGATCTCGACTCCCTTGACTGCACCGATGCTCATCATGGCCATCGCAATGAGGGCGTCGAGCTTTCCGAAGACGGGATCTCCGAGCCCGGCAGGACACCCGGTCGCGGTCACCTCGACGACTCCTCCAACCGAGTCTCCCGACCGCGCCGCCTCGGCGATCTCCCTCTCCATCTCCTCCGGCGTCGTCGCCCCGTGCACCCCGATTATCCTGCTCCCGATCGAGATCCCTCTCCCGGAGAGAACCTTCTGCGCCACCGCCCCCGCGGCGACACGCGCGACAGTCTCGCGGCCAGAGCTCCGCCCGCCACCCCGAAAATCCCTGGTCCCGTACTTCTCCTGGTACGTGTAGTCCGCGTGGCCAGGCCGGAAGACCTCCGCGAGCGCCCCGTAATCGGATGGCCGGGCATCGGTGTTCCTGACGAGGAGGCAGAGGGGAGTCCCGGTCGTCCTGCCCATGTACACCCCCGAGAGGATCTCCACCCTGTCTTCCTCCTTCCTCTGCGACGAGAACGGGTGGACCCCGGGGCGCCTCCTCTCGAGGGCCCTGTCAATATCCTCCTCCGAGATCTCCACGCCTGGCGGACACCCGTCGATGACCGCGCCGAGGGCCGGGCCATGGCTCTCCCCGAATGTCGTCACGCGGAAATTCCTCCCGAACGTATTCACCCCATCATCTCCCGGATCATGTGGAGGGGGGCATCTATCCCCGTGAAATGGCGGAACTGGGCCTGCGCCTGCCGGACGAACATCTCCCGGCCGGTCACGACCCTGCACCCGGC
>JAPXNX010000094.1:0-5383 GCA_033811795.1 Methanolinea sp.
GATAGGTAACTCCTCCACCGCCAATAGAAATGTTGTAGCATTTTCCAACAATCTCGCGCCAAAGTCTGATTAGGTTCTGATAGGCCTCCGAAACAGATTTAGGATCAAGGTCTTCGTATGGTAGAATGTATCCCCTGTCTTTAGAATGGAACATTTTACACCGAATGTGTTCATATTGGGTCCCGACAATACACCGCACAGGATCTGTAGTGTTGGGAGGTACGTGACTCTGTAACGGGACTTTTTTCATTACTTCCGTCAATGCACGGATTAACCATTGGTTTTCTTTTTCTCCTGAATTAACTGGGCATATCCCATAAAGGAGTGACTCAAAGCTCAGAAACAAATTACGATATGCCTCATACAGATCAGAACTTGATTGAGAAAGACGATAATATCGAAACGCCGGAATCCATTGGGGCTTCGGTTCTGGGGGATTCTCTTTTATTTTCCCATTTTTATCATAGATCGTTAGAGTTGCAGATGTTGCGACCCCCAAATCAGCATTTGAGCTTTCTCTCAATATACACCTACCAGCTTGATCGAAGAGGGCAACGAAATCTGTTCCCGGATTTTTTATCATTATTGCATTGTGGTGAAATATGGTCAATAAATCAAGAAATTTTTGACAGTGGCTATAGCCATCCGATAGAATTTGTTCAATTGGGACAACCTCCATTGATCTCGCTACAATGACCTGATGATTCTCTTTTACCTCAAGTTCCCATTTACCGTCATCAGTTTGTAAAATTTCACTAAAAGGAGACGATTTAGTAAGATAAAATGCCACACCGCTTGGATATGCCTTATTGGTAAAAGGGGGGCCGTCCTTTCTTCCTAGGTAGATCTCTCCGATATTTACCATTCTCTAGGACACCTCGATGTTCTTGTACTCTAATTCATTTATGAAATTTTTATCCTTAACCAGATCGCATAGTGGCATAAATAATAATGATTCGTTGATCCTATGCCTGCCCCCATCTATCCAAAGCGTCTTATCGAAGTCGACCTCCCAATTAAGAAGATTAGCGAGCACGCCCGTCGGGAGAAATCAATTCGCCATGGGCACATCTCGACGCTCCATATTTGGTGGGCACGCCGGCCGCTCGCTGCCTGCAGGGCGGTCATCTGTGCAGCATTGTGGCCGGACCCTGCAGACCCTCTCTGCCCTGAAAAGTTCTGTATTGATGCGGAAGATGTGATGAGACAGTTCTGGAATCCTATGGGAGTGACGGATAGGGACTTTTCTGATCTGATTGTGCTCAAGCAGGCACTTCTTGATTTTATTGCCGATTTCTCTAATTGGGATAATTCTACTGACGAACGTTATTTCTCAACCGCCCGGAAGCTTACACAATTAGCCCATGAATCACTTGGGGGAGAGCTTGGAACCAGACCTCTTGTAGTTGACCCTTTTGCAGGCGGGGGATCAATTCCTTTAGAAGCTCTTCGCATAGGTGCGGACGCATATGCAATTGACCTAAATCCAGTTGCGGTTCTTCTGAATAAGGTAGTTCTCGAATATATTCCGAAATATGGAAAGGAACTAGTCGGGGAGGTCAGGAAATGGGGACAATGGGTGCAGGAAGAGGCAGAGAAAGAACTAGCAGAGTTCTATCCTAACGACCCAGATGGGGCAACACCAATAGCTTATCTTTGGGCGAGGACCATCCGTTGTGAAGGGCCTGGTTGTGGGGCGGAAGTTCCGCTTATCCGTTCATTATGGCTCGTGAAGAAAGGAAACCGGTCGGTTGGTTTGTGTCTGATCCCTGATAAGGAAAGAAAGCGGATTGATTTTAAAATCATAGAAAATGCGAAGCCCGGTGATGTGAAAGAAGGGACTGTTAGACGAGGGTCAGCAACGTGCCCCGTTTTTGGTTATACAACATCTGTTGATCGAGTGCGGGAACAATTAAAATAAATGTAAACGTTGGTGTACAGGAGTGGGAAAACAAGATAAGGAGGAACATGACGCATATCGAGATTATTCTCGAGTTGGGGGAGGATTTGGACACCTGCTGAAGAGATCTCTCTTCGCTTGTTGTGAGTGTTTATCGATTCTCGTCTTGGACCCCGGCGTCCGGGGACCTGCTCCTCTTGGTCGCTCGTGGCATATCGGCCATGTCCGCCCTGCCATCGGTTTATTGAGCCGCTTGCGCCCCCTCTTCTCCCCCTTGCCCGTATGCCGTGCCAGGCGGCATCCCCCCGGGACACCACCCTTAATCTCTTCCGGCGAGAAACGGGTGACCGCATGTTGAAACCCCTTGATGTGGACCGTTGGGAGAAGGAGCGGCGTGCGAGCCTCGACGAGGCGAAGGATTCTGCCGCCCGGATTATCAGGGAAGTACAAGAGGGGGGTGACGAGGCCCTCCTCCGGATGGCACGCAAGCACGAACCGGCGTGCAGCTCGGTCAGGGTCATACCCGAGGAGGTCGACGCGGCCTACGAGGAGGTCGACGACCGGCTTATCGAGAGCCTGATCGAGGCAGAAGCGCGGATCACGAGGTTCCACGAGCTCCAGAAGGAGAGGGGCCTCTGGCTCGAGGAGGTCGAGCCGGGCATCGTGCTCGGCGTCAAGACCACGCCGCTGGACAGGGTCGGGCTGTACGTCCCCGGCCGGCGGGCGGCGTACCCCTCCACGGCCCTGATGGACGCGGTGCCGGCGAAGGTCGCGGGAGTAGGGGAGATGTGCGCCTGCAGCCCGCCCCCGGTCCTCCCCCTAACCCTCGTCGCCCTCGACATCGCCGGCGTGGAGGAGATCTACCGGATCGGGGGTGCCCAGGCCGTGGCTGCGATGGCACTCGGGACAGGGACGATCCGCCCGGTCCAGAAGATCGTCGGGCCCGGGAACGTGTACGTGACGGCAGCAAAGATGCTCCTCCGCGAGCACGCCGAGATCGACTTCCCGGCAGGCCCAAGCGAGATCGGGGTCATCGCGGACGGCACGGCGAACCCGTCGTTCATCGCTATCGATATCCTCGCCCAGGCAGAGCACGACCCGGATGCCGCGTGCGTGCTTGTGACAACCGACGCAGCACTTGCAGAGAAAGTCGGGCAGGAGGTCGGGCGGCTCTGCGCCGAGTCACCCCGGAAGGATATCATTGAAAGGGCCCTTTCCCATTCGGGTTACGTCATCGCGCTGGACATGGACGAGGCGGTCCGCATGATGGACCGGATCGCACCCGAGCACCTCTCGATCCAGGTCGGCGACCCTCTCGCTGTCCTCTCTGCCGTCAGGCATGCAGGTTCGATCTTTGTCGGGCCCTACACGCCGGTCGCTGCCGGGGACTACGCGTCCGGCACGAACCACGTCCTGCCCACGGCAGGCTATGCCAGGATGTACTCGGGGCTGAACGTCTCGCACTTCTGCAAGTCGTCCACAGTCCAGATCATCGACAGGGAGGGCCTCGAGGCGATCGGTGACATAATCGAGACGATCGCGGATGCAGAAGGCCTCAGTGCCCACGCCGAGTCCGTGCGCATCAGGCGGAAGGGACAGTAACCTCTTTTTCTCACTCCCGTTGAAACTGGCACGGGCCTCCCATACGGTCACGTTCCTCTCTCGCTTCTCGTGCAATGCAGGGAAAGCCATGATCTATTGCCCCACTGTTCCGTGGAAAGGCATGTGGTTCACCATTAAGACATATGCCCCCTCTTTCCTGTACAGGAGAAGATGCAAATGGCAATCGACTGGTACATGGAATTCGTGGATACAACGTATCGACCCGCACAAGACGAGCTCGTTGCCCTCTTCTACTTTGAGCCGGCGGAGGGGATCACCATGGAGGAGGCTGCGGGCAGGATAGCCTCGGAGAGTTCCACGGGGACGTGGACGACTCTTCACACCCTCCCGGGACGGATGAAGGACCTCCAGGCGACCGTCTTCGATATATATGGGAACTACGCGTATATCGCCTATCCCCTGGACCTCTGGGAAGAGGGAAACGCGGTCCAGCTGATGAGCGGGATCGCAGGGAACATATTCGGCATGAAGGCTCTCCGGAACCTCCGGCTGATAGACGTCAGTCTGCCGCAGGAGTACATCCGCCACTTCCGGGGCCCGCACTTCGGGATGGATGGTATCCGGAGGATGATGGGGGTTCATGGCCGGCCCCTCACTGGGGCGGTCCCGAAGCCCAAGGTGGGATTCTCTGCAAGGGAACACGCAGAGGTCGCGTACGAGACGTGGATGGGCGGGTTTGACTTTGCCAAGGACGACGAGAACCTGACGTCCACTTCCTTCAACAGGTTCGAAGACCGGGTCAGGGAGATGACGCGGATGCGGGACCGTGCCGAGGAGGAGACCGGGGAGACGAAGTCTGCGTTCCTCAACATCACCGCTGACACCGGGACGATGAAGAAACGGGCCGACCTGCTCGCGGGGTCGGGGTGGAACTACGCGATGATCGACGTTGTCGTCGCCGGGACTGCGGCGGTCTCGACGATGCGGGACTACTGCTCGGACCTCGGGCTCGCGATTCATGCGCACCGGGCCATGCACGCCGCGTTCACGCGGAACAGGAAGCATGGGATCAGCATGCAGTTCCTCGCGAAACTGATGCGGCTGATCGGGGTCTCCCAGATCCACACCGGGACGGCGGTCGGCAAGCTCTCCGGGACGAAGAAGGAAGTGGCCCTCCTCGCGGACGTCCTGCGGGAACGGCACGTGAACGCTGTCCCCCGCGTCCTCCTCGACCAGGACTGGGGGCATATCAGGAGCGCGTTCCCGGTCTCCTCCGGGGGCCTCCACCCCGGCATCGTCCCCGATGTCCTCGACATCTACGGCTGTGACCTCGTGCTGCTCGTGAGCGGCGGCATCCACGGCCACCCCGACGGGACACGGGCCGGTGCGATCGCGACGATGCAGGCGATCGAAGCCTGGAAGGAGGGCGTCCCGCTCGACGAGAAGGCAAAGAACTCCCGCGAGCTGGCCAGGGCGCTCGAGAAGTGGGGGTACTTGCGGCCGAAGTGAAGAGAGAAACTTTTTACTGGTGTTTCCGGGAATCATCATTCGCCATGGGCAGCGACATCTCAACCATGACAGCCCACCCCTGTGCACCAGCGGGACGGTGTCTCCCCATTCCTGATACGGGGCGGGACGGACGTCCTTCATCTCCGAACCACGGGCCGTTGTCTCCGGCAGCGAGGGGTTGAGAGAGGCAAATCTTTTCCATTTCCAAGGAGCACTATCCAGGAGAGGCACTCCCCCCGCTTTTGCATTGCCCGGGGAGAGACACAAATTACGGGGTCCGAACAGGATATGACAGAATTTGTGGAGGCCTGCAGGTTCTCTGACCTCCGGGAGGGGGAGACGAAAAAGGTGAATGTCAGGGGAAAAGACGTCCTCCTTGCCAGGTGGAAAGACCACGTATACGCAACAGAC
>JAPXNX010000095.1:0-972 GCA_033811795.1 Methanolinea sp.
CCCCGAACACGAAGATCGAGGCCGTCAGGTACGATATCGCGATGTTGCCGGCACCGGGAGTCCGCTTCAGGCTCACTGCGTACCAGACCAGGAGGAGAGTGTTGAATGCGGCGATCGCCACGCAGAGAGGGTTCATGACAAAAGAGATGGCGAGCCCTGCCAGGAAAAGGACTGTGGAGTAGGAGAGAACCGAGTCCCTGTCCACCGCCCCGGAGGGGATGGGCCGCCCGGGACGGTTGATGCGGTCTATCTCCACGTCGCAGTAGTCGTTGATGGCATTGCCGCCGGCCGTGACGAGGAAGACGACGAGGAAGACCCAGGCGACGCCCGGCGAAAGCGTCCCTGTCGCCATCAGGAACCCGACGATGCCTGCCAGGCCGGCTACGACGGCATTGACGGGGCGGATGACGTGGACGTAACCGGAGAGTGTAAAGATGGAAAACTCCTCCACTCTACCTGTTTTTTCCGCACTGCCGAAAAGAGTATCCTTCTCCCCTGGGATCGGTGGGAAAAAAACACGGGAAACGGGCGTGGGGGGATTTGAACCCCCGACCTACAGCTTAGGAGGCTGCCGCCCTGTCCAGACTAGGCCACACGCCCTGCCATTACCCATTGCCGATGAGAAGGTATAAGCGTGTCGAACCGCCACAACTTCCCGATATGGAGTACGTTTGGGCAGAAGAGGGTAATTTGAAGTTTTTGATCCCAGCTACGGACCCCGGCCACCCCTTCCCGCCAGGATCGGCACCAGTCTTCTTCAATCCCAGGATGGAGCTCGCCCGTGATGCGACAGTCCTCCTCTCGCGGGCTCTCCCGGTCTCCCGGTACCTCGATGCAATGGGGGCCACGGGCGTCCGCGGGCTGCGCATCGCGAAGGAGTGCGGCGTCCCTGTCGCCATCAACGACCGCGACCCGGAGGCGGTCTCCCTCGTCCTCCGGAACAGGGAGATCCTCGGGCTTCCCGTCGAGGTC
>JAPXNX010000095.1:982-5362 GCA_033811795.1 Methanolinea sp.
CTCCTCCGACGCAAACGCCCTCCTCTCGGAAATGACATTCGAGACCGTCGAC
Organism: Methanolinea sp.; assembly: GCA_033811795.1. Taxonomy (GTDB): domain Archaea; phylum Halobacteriota; class Methanomicrobia; order Methanomicrobiales; family Methanospirillaceae; genus Methanolinea_A. The sequence goes on from JAPXNX010000095.1 coordinate 1,035, forward strand.
ATCGACCCTTTCGGCAGTCCAGCACCGTTCCTCGACTCGGCCATCAGGGGTTGCGGCAGGTTCCTCTTCGTGACTGCGACTGACACGGCACCCCTCTGCGGTGCACACAGGAACGCGGGGGTCCGCCGGTACTTCGCCTCGGCGATGAACAACGAGTACCACGCGGAGACAGGGCTCCGGGTCCTCCTCGGGTTCGTTGCCAGGGAGGCGGCCAAGTACGACCGTGGAATAGAGCCCCTCTTCTGCTTCTCCCGCGAGCACTACTGCCGGCTCCACGTCCGCCTGCTCCGCGGCGCTGCACCTGCAGACAGGTCGTGCAGGGCGATGGGGTACGTCCTCCAGTGCCCGTCCTGCATATACAGGACTCATGCAGCGGGGGTCCTGCCGCCGCCGTGGGAATGCCCGTACTGCGGGAATGCCCTCGTCCCCATCGGGCCGCTCTGGGCAGGGCCGCTCCAGGACAGGGACATCCTGGCACGTGTCAGCGAATACATCCCCGGGAGCGGGTACAGGCTTTCTGCAGGACTCCAGAAGCTGGTCGATGCGTGCCTAGGGGAACTCGATATCCCCTTCCACTACGACTACCACCGGGTCGCCCGCCACTTCCGCGTCTCTCCTCCCCCCATCGAAAGGGTGATCGACTCTCTCCGGAGCTGCGGGTACGCGGCGTCACGGGCGCATTTCAGCGGCACCGCCATCAAGACCGATGCCCCCCTCTCGGCTCTCCGCGATGCACTCGCCGGAGGTCGCAGCGGTTGACTGGAAAGTCCCCATTTCTATTGTCTCCCCGAAATGGCTTTGCTCCCTGCGCCACCGCTCTCCCTTCCGGGCCCGGCAATATTCTTATTACTGCCAAGGGACCCTTTTAGAGATATGAAAGTCCTGATCGTGGTCCCTCCCGAGAATTTCAGGGACGAAGAACTCGCAGGGCCCATTGCAGAGTTCGAGAAGGCGGGGATACAGTACGACATCGCATCGACGAAGAAGGGGGTGTGCCGGGGCATGCTCGGCGCCCGGGTGACTGCATCGCTCCCGCTCGAGGATGTCGATCCTTCCGGTTATTCCGGGGTCGTCATCGTCGGGGGGTCGGGGTCCCCGGTCCACCTCTGGAACAACGATCTCCTTGTGCAGCTCGTGAAATATTTCTCGAAGAACAACAAGCTGGTCGCGGCGATATGCCTCTCGCCGGTCGTGCTGGCTCGTGCAGGCATCCTGAAGGGGAAAAAGGCGACCTGCTTTGACAGCCCCCCGGCGACGAAGGAGATGCTCAGGGCAGGTGCGGACCTCTCTGCCGGCCCCGTCGTGAAAGACGGGAATGTCATCACTGCGAACGGTCCGGCCGCTGCGGGCGAGTTCGCCGGTGCGATCGTCCGTGCCCTGAAAGGCTAAAAAAAGAGGGGGATGGATACAAAGCACCATGATATGTGCATAAGGCCCAACGAATGGAAATTTTTAATCCTCCCCCCGTTTGACTTTTGGCAAGAGAATCAGTCGATTTTCATGCCAAGATCGTAAGATAACTTGCGTTTACAGACCCCCCCGATGAAAACTGTGAATGCAGTTTTCATGCCAAAACACTGCCCTTTTCCCGGGCCTCCTTCAGCGTTCGATGATGATGGAGAGCAGGTCCCCTTCCTTCAGCCTGTGGGAGAGCCCGACTCTCTGGCCCGGGTGCTTCACGGAACCCCCCCAGACACGGGCATACCGGAAATGGTCCACGAAGTCGCGGTGCAAGCGGCGGCAGACGTCCCCGACAGTGCTCCCCGACCTGGTGATGAGGGGCTCCTCGAGGTCCGCGGCCCCGCTCTGGGGCTTGAGATAGATGCGCATGAACCCAAGGGTATCGTAGATCCAGTCCTTGAGCTCCTCCATGTTGTACCCGGTCTGGGCAGAGACGAGGAGGGGAGGCGAGCCGAACTTCCCGGATATCTCGTTGCTGATAGCCTCCCTCGCCGCCTCGTCGACGAGGTCGACCTTGTTGACCGCGACGAACGCTGGGGTGTAGACCCTGTTCCCGAGCATCGCGTCGATGACGTCCTCCTGGGTCGCGTTCCCCCGTATGAGGACATCGGCATTCATCAGCCTGTGCTCGGTCAGGATGGCCCGGATCTCCTCGATGTCGAGGTCGAGGGCACCGACGTGGTTCATCCTCACCCCGCCGGACGAGGTCTTCTTGATGGTGATATCGGGTCTCGGGCGGTTGATGCGGATACCTGCGTCGTACAGCTCCGAGACTAGGACATCGACATGCGAGGCGTTGTAGATGTCGACGAGGATGACGATGAGGTCGGCGCTCCTGACGACGCCGATGACCTCCTTGCCCCTCCCCTTGCCCATCGCAGCACCTGCGATAAGTCCCGGGATGTCGAGGACCTGTATCCGTGCCCCGCGGTGTTCCAGGGCCCCGGGGACGACGGATACCGTCGTGAAAGCGTACTCGGCGACCTCGCTCTTCGTCCCTGTCAGGGTATTGAGGAGGGTGCTCTTTCCCGTCGACGGGAACCCGACGAGCACGACCGTTGCGTCGCCGGATTTCCTGACGGAGTACCCCTCGCTGCCGCCGCCGGCCCGCATCGCGCGGGAGACGGCCTCGTCTTTCAGGCGGGCGATCTTCGCCTTCAGTCTCCCGATATGCTTGGACGTCGCCTTGTTGTAGGGAGTCCTCTGCAGTTCCTCCTCGAGTTCCCTGATCTGTTCTTCCAGCCCCGCCATCCGCCTTTCCTATATCAGTGGCGAAACGGCAGAGATATAATTGTGGGTCGGAAAACCGCGCCCACATCTCCCCGTTTTCCCGGGGCGATACCCAGCAACAATTTTATGTGCCTTTGAGACCCATTGAAGAGGCAGTTGCTGCTATAGTGTAGTCCGGCCAATCATGCGGGCCTCTCACGCCCGCGACTGGGGTTCGAATCCCCATAGCAGCACTGCCTGTTTGGGCTCCATGCTGCGGTACCCTTTTTCTATCCACTTGCTCTCGTCCATGCAATCGCTTCACCCCGGTAAAGCCGGATGACCGCTTCCCCCTTGCATACGATTAAATGATCGACTGACGAGATTTACGGAGGAGTTGGGTTCATAGATGGAGTTCCCGTGGCCCGGCAGGCGGTGCACCGAAGGGAAATCTCTTGCCCCAACAGCCCTCATCGCAATTTCGACTCTATTCGTTGTCATTATCACTTTCGTTGCACTCTCGCTCGGCATCACCATCATCTTCCAGAACGCGTACTATATCCCGATCATCCTCGCCTGCTATTACTGGCGGAGGAAGGGACTTTATTTCTCTATCGTCCTCGTTTTAATCTACCTCTTCTCGCTATTGGCTGTTTTCCCAAGCGTGGAGATCTTTTACCAGGGGCTCATCCGGGTCCTGTTCTTCCTCTTCATCGCAGCGATCGTCACTTACCTCTCGGAGGCGATTACGAGGGAGAAGTCCCGGTACCAGGGGATCTTTTACAATTCCGAGTCCGGCATCCTCCTCTTCGAGAGGGACAGCGGCAGGATAACGGAAGCGAACCCTGAGGTACCCGGGATCTTGGGGTACCCTGTCGAAGAACTCACCCGCATGAAGGTATCCGATATATTCCTGGACCGGGGGCAGGTCGAGGCGTTCCTGGCCGGGAAAGAAGGCGCGATACGCCACAGGGAAGCGGATACCAGGCACAGCGACGGGACGCACAGGACTGTCACTTTCTCGTCGGCGTGGATCGATGCAGAGACAGGAATGGTCACGCTCCAGGACATCACGGAGAAGAAACGGGCCGAGGAGGCGATCTCACTTTCGAACAGGAAGCTCAACCTCCTCAACAGTATCACCCGCCACGATATCCTCAACACCCTGACGGCCCTTCTCGGGTACCTCGAACTCTCGAAGGAGGTTGCAAGGGACGAGGAAGTGAGAAAATTCATCGATTCCAGCACCAGGGCGGCAGAGACGATCAGGAGGCAGATAGAGTTTACCCGTGACTACCAGGACGTGGGTGTCAGGTCACCGGACTGGTCCTCCCTCCATGCCCTTGTCGGGAATCAAAAACAGCAGGCCGAAGAGAAAGGCATCAGGGTCGAGATAGATCTCCCCGATATCCAGGTCTATGCAGACCCCCTTGTCGAGAAGGTCTTTTACAACCTGGTGGAGAACTCCGTGAAGCATGGCGGAAAAGTCAGCAGGATCTGGTTTTCTGCAGAAAAGGAAGGGAACGACCTCGTCATCAGGTACTGCGACGATGGGAAGGGTATTGCAGCGGACAAGAAAGTTGCGATATTCAACCGGGGGTATTTCCAGCATTCAGGGTTTGGCCTCTTTTTGTCCCGCGAGATCCTCGCCATCACGG
>JAPXNX010000096.1:0-5187 GCA_033811795.1 Methanolinea sp.
AACCCCACAATGCATATCTCTCAAAACCGTGCTGTAGCGATTCAGGCATTACTTCCTCGATGACCACGAATATCATCGCACCAGCGGCGAATGCAAGTGCGAACGGGAGGACAGAATGGGCAAAGAAGATAATTGCGGCTCCAATACAAGCTGCGAGTGGTTCGACTGCCGCCGATAACTGACCATAAAAGAAACTCATTCCCCGGGATATTCCTTCCCGGGAGAAACGATCTACCTCAGGATGTACGGGCGGAGTGGTTGGTACAGCCACGATTACACCGATCGGGAACTGGAGGAGACTGCAGGGATGCTATGTGATCTTGCACCCGGGAGGGTCTATATATTTTTCAACAACCATGCGATGCTGAAGAATGCAAGGGTAATGAAAAGCATCCTCGGTTCACTGTAGAATAATTTCCCATGGGAAGACCGCACGGTTCATTGGACGGCCCTAGATATCTTTCCCGGTCCCCGTGAGATCCTCTGCAGTTTTCCAGAGTCGTTCCTGCACTGCCCTATCATATGTCAGAGCGGACGATGGGGCAGGATGGGTGTTCTCCTCGAAGTATTTCCCTGAAACACTCTCCACTTCGGGCGAGAGTGCAAGGAAGAGGGGGATCTGTGCCCCCTCTGCAGGGGGTTTTCCGCGAATCCCCGGAAAACCTGCACGGAGCAACTTTGTAGCAGTGATACCTGGGTGGAGGCAGTTTGCCGTCACCCTGCCCGCTCCCAGCTTCCCGGCAAGGGTATAAGTGAACGTAATGTCAGCAAACTTCGTGAGGGCATAGGCACCAAACGGGTCGTAGTGCCTCTCACCCTGGAGGTTGTCCCAGTCGACCTGCCCGATATCGCGGTGTGCGATCGATGCGACAGTGACAACCCGTGATGGCCCGCCCTTCTCCAGGAGGGGGAGAAGTTCGTGCGTGAGGAGGAAGGGGGCGAGATAGTTGACAGCAAACGTCATCTCGATATTATCAGGGGAAAGGATACGCTTCTTTTCATAGGTGCCCGCGTTGTTGATGAGGACAGAGAGCCGGTTGTACCGTGACCTGATCTCTTCTGCCATCCGTCGGACCTCCTCCTGGATGGAGAGATCCGCAATGACAAGGTCGATGTTCCGGTTCCACGTGAGCCGTTTGATCTCCCTGGTCGTCTCCCTGCCCTTTGCACCGTCCCTGCCGTGGACGATGACTTCAGCGTCAGAAGTTGCCAGTTTCCGGACCACTGCCCTGCCAATACCGTCCGTCGAACCGGTGACAAGAATGACAGGTGCTGTCATGAGCGGTTGTTTCGCCGGGCGGGGGATGAACGTTGTGCCCTTACCGGTTTTTCCCTCCCGACGCATGCGAAGTCCACGTAGCCGAGTTCCGGGTCGGTGCTGATCAGCCTGACTTTGACCTTGTTGCCCACGGCAAGTCCCCTTTCCCCCTCGACGACCCTGCCCTCCGCGGGAGGGTCGAAAAGACGTACATACGTGCCTTTGTCGGCGGCACCGGTCACGATCGCAGAAAAAGTTTCGCCGACGCGGTTACGGAGGAGGATGGCCGCGGCGACTTTCCTCATGAACCGTGCAGCCTTCTCAGCTGCCTTGTCCCTGTCGGTCAGGTGCCCGGCAAGCCGTGACAGCTCGTGCACCGGGTAGGGGGCGGGTTTTCTATCCAGGACGGACTTGAGGAGCCTCTGGTTGACGATGTCCACGTAGCGCCGGTTCGGTGCAGTGGAGTGGGTGTAATCGATGACTGCCAGGGCAAAGTGCCCGATGGGAATGTCCCCCGGCACGAATGAGACATACTCCCCGGGCCCCATCAGCTTGACAATCGTCAGCGAGAGGTCGGGAAAACGCTCCGGGTCAGCACGTCTTTGCTCGTCAAGAAACCGGGCCAGCGCCCTGGAATCCGGTTGCCGGGGCAACCGGAACCTGTACTGGCGCGCAGTCTCCACGATCCCGTCCCAGTTCTTCGGGACCCGGACGATTCTCTGGATCATGGGGACACGTGCATTGCCGAGAACATGGACCATGGTCCCGTTCGCAGCCACCATGAACTCCTCTATGAGCTGCCTGGCCGCGTTCTGCTCCTGGACGACGAGGCCGCGGACTGTACCACCTTCCATCACTGGTTCCGCCTCGATCGTCTCCAGGTCGAGAGCTCCCTGCTGCATCCTGTGGGAGCGCAACCGGCGTGAGACCTCGGCCTGGAGTCGGATCTGCTCTTCGAGGCCCGGGATCGCGGATACACCTTCAGGGACAGGTGCCGCTCCCTCCAGCCAGTCTCCAACCTCCTCGTATACAAGTTTTGCCTTGTTTGCCACGATCGCACGGTATATACCTGCGGGCCTGACACTGCCATCGGGAAGGACTGCATATTCGATGACGACTGCGCGGCGGTCCCTTCCAGGAAGCAGGGATGAAATTCCCTTGGAGAGGCGATCAGGAAGCATCGGGAATGTCTCGACCCCTAGGTACACGGATGTCCCGTTTTTGCCTGCATGCCGATCGGTGCAGGTGCCCTGCTTCACGAAGTAGTCGACGTCGGCAATGGCAACGAGGACACGGACCTCCCCTGACCTGCCGGGTTCGCAATACTCGATCTGGTCGAGGTCCTCTGAATAGAAGTTGTCGATCGACGACCAGAGGAGGAAACGAAGGTCGCGGCTGTCGCCATCAGGATCGATTCCTGCTTCTTCCTGCAGGGCGTCGGTCTCACGGATCACCTCCGGCGGAAAATCCGGTACAAATCCGTATTTTTCCATTACACGGCGGGCGATAACTTTCAGGTCGATGCGGGACTCTTTCATGCGGATTGAGATAGATCGGCCCGCGGACTTAAATAACCTGGTGGAATGTCCCTTGCCCAGAAAATCGGCAATACCGGGAGAAGATGCCGGCTGCATGCAAATACAAGTCTACCGTTCCGTATGGCATGTTGCGAGGGGTCAATAGCCCCCGCAAAAGTATCCGGTGCAACAAGTCTATTTACACAAGGCAGCGAAGAGCCGGAAAAAATATTACGTGATGACCGGATCGCTCACCCGGCCGATGAAAAGAATGGTTCCAGTCTCCCTGTCCTGGATGATGAAGGTGAACGGACGATCCGCGCGGAAGACCGGGACGTCCTCTTCGATGTGTGAAATCCCCTTCCCCATTATCACGGCGGTCGCCGCCGCTGCCTCTGTCCCCTCCTCGTTCACCTCGACAAATGCCTGGTGGATGACGCCCGTTATGAAGAGATCCCTGCTCCCGTCCATCCCTGAGAAATCAGCAGCGGGTGTGAAGGCATGCGCCATCCCCATCTCCGAGAGGGTGCGGGGCAGGAAGTATTTCCTCTCCATCGTGAACTTCGGGAAGTACACCCTCACGGTCCTGAATACAAGTGACTGCCGGATCTCCTGCAGGGTTTCGGTATCGAGTGACTGCGTGATGCCTGCAGTATCACCACCCTCCCTGGGCAGGATGACCAGCATGGAGAGACCTGTCCCATTGCCCGACTCGTAGGGCATCTCGAGTACCTGGAACGAGCCGGTCTCTGCATACCCAAACACTGCAGCATCATCGGTCCGCTGCATCATCGGGACGCGGACCGTCGCTCCATTGCTCGTCAGGAAATCTGCGTCCCTCGTCAATGCCGGGTCAAACTGCTTCTCCCACGTCCCCTTGAAGTATATGGCATTCGTTATCACCAGGGCAGTGCTGGAATCGATCGCGCCGGGTGGGATCAGGTCCCTGATCCGATCCTCTGTCTGTGCTTCCACCCACCTGTTGATGACGACCCGGGACTCGTCCGGTGAATTGACAAAGTCAAGGTTCGTTGTCCTTGCACCATACCAGGTCTCCGCGGTATTTATGTAGTCCGGTAGGAACGGGTGGGTTTTTTCTGCCCAGAGGGCATTTGCCGTCCTGAGCGTGCAGGTCCCCGCCCGACTGTTGATGCGTGCTATGAGATCACGATACCCGGATCGGAGGACGGTCCCGTTGCCAGGGAAATTGAATACGGACCGGATCTCGTCAGCCGTCTGCCCCCTCGCCCCCTCATACGTGATGGCAAGGGCGGTGGAGATCGAATAAGGTGAGAAGAAGATGTTGCCGTTTCCATATTCCGGGTCACCTGCCAGTGAATCGTAGAGATCAAAAGCAAACCGGTTGTTCGCGTCGACCACCGCATCCAGGGAGGAGGGTGACTGGTCGATCTGCGGGGCTGGTGTCTCCACGCTCATAGGAGGACCTGGCCTTTCCGGTGCGGTGCACCCTGCGAGGAGGAGCGCGATAGCGAGGAGCGCTCCCAGCAGTGGGATGGCGGTTCTGTGCATAGCGATGTTTTGTGGATACAATCTGTTAAATCTGGCGTTAGGTGCGAAAATTTTCACCGTTATCGAACCCATCAGCAAAAAAAAGTGGAGAGCATCAGCCTGATGGATCGCTCACCCTTCCCATGAACAGGATGTCCCCTGTCTCGCTCTCCTGGATGAAAAAGATGAACGGACAATCCACCCGGAACACCGGTACGTCCTCATCCAGCGGCTTTACAGAAAGGAGCACGATCACTATCATGGCAGCAGATTCCGTTCCTTTCTCGTTCACCTCCACGAATGCCTGGTGGATGATATCGTCAATGTACAGGTCTCCCGTGCCGTCCATCCCTGAGAAGTCGGCCGCCCCAGTGAACGCGCTCGGTATTCCCATCTTCGAGAGCGACTGGGGCAGCGAGTACCTGGTCCTCATCGCAAACTTCGGGAAGTAAACCATGACCCTCTGGGGTTTGAGCGCCCCCCGCAGTTCAGAGAGAATTTCTACAGAGAGAGCCCTCAAATTCCGCCAGACCATTGTCTTTGGCAGTATGACGAGCATAGAGAGAGATCTTTCCCGTTCTCTGCTTGATACCAGTGCTGAAATTGGTGCAAGCGGATAAATTCATGCAAGTGTCTTTTCATCCCAACAGATTAAATCCAGCGTTAAGTACGGGAATTTTCGGAGTCGTCACTGGTCACTATGCCTGGCAGTGTCAAAACGTGCTTCTCTCCCTCTGCAAAACACCTTGTGTGATAGGTGATTTGGTAACTTCCACCACCAACACGGTTTCGTCAAGCATCAAATCGACCAAGTATTCAAATAAATCTTTCCCTCTATTGTTGTATCGCCACTCCATCTCTTTGATATAATAGAGAAACTCCTGTCTGGAGATTCCATGGTGC
>JAPXNX010000097.1:0-5118 GCA_033811795.1 Methanolinea sp.
CCTCGTCCAGGCGCAGCAGATCCTCATCGAGTCGCTGGGCAGGACGACCGAGTTCCACCCGGCGGTCTGGAAGTACGCGATCACGCTCAAGCCCCCCACGCTCGAGAACCCCTCGCCAGACCTCTCCCGCCTCCTCTGGGGAGTCGAGCAGGCCGGGGGGCCGCCTGTAAAGAAGGTCTACGCCCCCCTCGAGATCATCCGGCGCATCCCCCGGATCCTCCGGGATAGCGGGTGGCACGTCACTGCGACGGTAGCCCTGGTCCCCGGGGCGTACCGCCTCATCAACCTCGAGAAGGGCGATACCGCGGGACGCCTCTTCGGCGTCGCGATCGACCTCGGCACGACGACGATCGTCGCGTACATCCGGAACCTCTCCACCGGCGATATGGTCGGGGTCGGCTCTACCTACAACCGCCAGATCAGCTGCGGGGAGGACATCCTCGCCCGCGTGAACTTCGCGAAGAGGGAGGGGGGGCTTGCCACCCTCCAGTCCCTCGCCGTCGAAAGCATCAACACCGCGATCACGGAGGCCGCGAACAAGGGCGGCATCGACTGCGACGATATCTACGAGGTGGTGGTCGCCGGGAACACCATCATGACCCACATCCTGATGGGCATCGACCCAGGCTACATGATCGAGGAGCCCTACGTGCCCGTTGTCCGCCGGCACCTCACGACATCGGCCGGGAGGATCGGCCTATCGGTCGGGAACACGGCTCCTATATTCATCTTCCCGGCGGTGAGCGACTACATCGGTGGGGACATCGTCGCCGACATCCTCGCCTGCGGGATGGCGGAGCACGAGGAGGTATCGCTCCTCGTTGATATCGGGACCAACTTCGAGGTAGTCCTCGGGAACCGCGAATGGATGATCTCCTGCGCCGGGGCGGCCGGCCCTGCCCTCGAAGGCGGGGAGGTGCTCTTCGGGATGAGGGCGAACCCCGGGGCGATCGAGCATGTCACCCTCGACCCTGAGACCCTCGAGCCGCACATCGAGACGATCAACGGTGGGAAGCCGAGGGGGATCTGCGGGTCGGGCCTCATCGACCTCCTCGCGGGGCTCCTTGAGGCCTGTGTCATCGACCGTACAGGGAAGATCAATACGGGGATCTCCCACCCCCGCATCCGCATGGGGGCCCATTACCCCGAGTTCCTCGTCGTCGAACGCGAGAAGAGCGCGATCATGAAGGATATCGTCATCACCGAGCGCGATATCAAGAACCTGATCATGAGCAAGGCATCGGTCCTCGCCGCGTGTTTCACCCTTATGAAGGTGGTTGGAGTGACGACGGATGCGATCAAGTCCGTCTACTTCTCGGGCGCCTTCGGCAACTACATACACAAGGAGAATGCCGTGACCATCGGCCTGATCCCCGAGGTCGACCCCTCCCAGATCCACACGATCGGGAACGGGGCCATCGAGGGTGCCTCGATCGCGCTCCTCAACCGGAAGGCCAGGAAACGGCTCGACGAGATCGCCCACAGCATCGGCTATGTCGAGCTGAATGCCTCCTCCTCGTTCATGGAGGAGTACACCAGGGCGACGTTCCTCCCCCACACAGACCTCTCCCTCTTCCCCCGTGTCGAGGAGAGACTGAAGGCATGCAGGCTCCGCAGGGGTGCTGGGCCATGAAGATGCTGGGCAGGTCAGGGATGTCTGCGACCGGCGTCGGGGCGCTCCCGCACACGGACCCGCGGGAGGCATGCGACGCAGTGATCCGGGTATTCCCCGACTTCCCGTACGTGCCGACACTCCCAGCCCGGGGGACCCTCGAGGGGATCGTATTCGCTGATTCTGAGCACCTGCCCGGGAGGGTCTTTGACGGCGAGCGGCTCGTGGTCGAGGACAGGGGAGACCTCCAGGCCTCCATGGAGCAGGTCTACCTAGATTTCCTCGAAGGAAACTTCGAACGCTACTCCTGGAGCCTGGAGTATGCGTCGGGGTTCGCGGAGATGATCACGCGGTCTCTTTCCGGGACACCGGTCCTGAAGGCCCAGGTCACGGGGCCGGTCACGTTCGGGATGCAGGTCGTCGACCGGGAACGGCGCCCGATCCTCTACGACCCCCAGTTTGCCGACGTCCTCGGGAAGATGACTGCGCTGCATGCACGCTGGTGCGAGGTCGCGATGGCAGGGACAGGGGTTGCCGAGACCCTCGTCGTCCTGAACGAGCCGTACCTGTCCGCGCTCGGGTCCCCGGTCATCCCCATCGGGGAAGACGTCGTGAGAGACCTCTGGCGCGATGTCGCGGGGATGGTAGAGGGTGGGCTTGGTATCCACTGCTGCGCTAATACCGACTGGGGTTTCGTCCTCTCGCTCGACCCGGCATTCCTCTCCTTCGATGCATTCCGGAACGGGAGCGAGTTCCTGCTCTACCTCGACGAGATAGTCGCGTACCTGGAGAGGGGCGGCACGATCGCGTGGGGGATTGTCCCTTCCGACTGGGAGACGTTCTCGGCCACCCCGGTCCCGGGCCTCCTGGAGCGTTTCCTCGCGATCCGGGAGCGGGTGGGGAAGGCCGGGGGATTGGACCTCTTCGATGCGAGGTCCGTCGTCACCCCGAGCTGCGGCATCAAGTTCGCCGATGAAATGGGCGCCGTCACGATCATGGAGACAGCAGCCTGGATCGCACGCCAGGTCCGGGACCCGGTCTCGGAGGCATGACCATAGGAATACTGGAAAGATGTTGCAGCGAGGAGTATTGACCATGAGAATCCCCGAGACAGAAGCCTGCACCGAAAGCGTCGGAATATGTTGCAGCGAGAGGGAGTGACCATGAGAATACTGGAGACAGCCTGCACCACAATCTACATGCAATGCTGCAGCGAGGAGCGTTGACCATGGGGATCCCGGTCGTCGCAGTCGCGGGGAAGGGCGGTACGGGCAAGACGACGATCGCGGCCCTCCTCGTCCGCTCTTTCGTCGGCAGCGGGATAAGGCCGGTCCTCGCAGTGGACGCGGACCCAAACGCCAACCTCCACGAAGCCCTCGGCATGACCCTTGCCGAGACCATCGGGTCGCTCCGGGAGAGCGAGTTCCTGCGCCAGCTCCCGCCGGGAGTGTCCCGGACCGACTTCCTGAAGATGCGGCTCTTTCAGGCACGGGTCGAAGGGGTCGGGTACGACCTCATCGCCATGGGGAGGCCGGAAGGCCGCGGTTGCTACTGTTACGCAAACGACCTGCTCACTTCTTCCCTCTCCCTCCTCGTGAACGAGTACCGCCTCGTCGTGGTGGACAACGAGGCCGGGATGGAGCACATCGCACGGGGGACCGTCGCCCTGCCCGACCTCCTCCTCATCGTCACCGACCCGGGGGCGAGGGGGGTGCGGACCAGCGCCCGGATCCTCGCTACAGCAGGAGAGATCGGGATCCCGCGGGACAGGTGCGGCCTCGTCGTCAACCAGGCGCGTTCTCCCGCACTTTACCCGCTCCCGCCAGGGCTCCGGCTCCTCGCGACGCTCCCCTACGACCCTGCCGTGGAACGTGCAGACCTCGAGGGCCGGCCGGTCGTCTCGATCCCCGAAGAGAGCCCCCTCTCTCTCGCGGTGAAGTCACTCTCTGCCGATATCCTGGCGAGGGTCAGGCTCTCCCCACCATAGGGACCGGGGTCGGCGGGTCTTCACCCATGCAAACGATCAGTGAAAGGAACATTGCATGCTTTTTTCGCCTCTGCGTCATTTCGAGCGGGTGAAGTGAATGCGATCTTACCGCACTCGGGATAGATCGCGGCGATGGAAGTACTGGTGTTTCTGTATCCTTTTGTAGTACCTTTCGGGTCTTTGCGGATGTCCTTCGCCTGGCTGGATATCCGACCCTGGATCCCTGGGTCCATGCGATTATTGCAATTTCCTATGAAAATACCCCCGGCATTTTCATGCGTCAGGCCTGTTGCGAGACGCACCATTATTGTTTTTCCAGGGTTATTCCCGTCACTGAAACTACCGGAGGGGCGCCCTCCGGGGGCGGCGGTATTGTCTCTCCTGCCCTCGGGGTGTGAGGGTGGCAGGGTGCCACGATCCGCGTCCAGGTGGACGCAATCCTCCTGCCCGGGGTTGTGGGAGGCTACCCCCACTCACACTCGATGACCCACTCGAAATAGTGCATGACTTTTTCTCGTCCCGAGAGTGGCTTGCACCTTGCGGGGGTGAGCACGTTCACTCGTCAGGCCCCAGGTCCAGGCCAACACAGAATGGCTTGCATCTTCCAGGGACGAGTTCATTTCCTCGTCAGGCCCCAAGTCCAGGCCAACACAGGCTGGCATGCACCTTGCGTGGGCGAGCGACGGTTCACCCGGCCGGGACCATGCACCAGATCCGGCTCGCTGCCAGCCCTACATCTCCGCGGGACCAGTACTCGACCCCGCGTGGTATGCATCGCTCCCGGTCCTGGAACGCCAGGCAGGTACGGTGTTTCATGAGAACGTTTATTGTCGATGGTGCGAATTTTACTCTATAGCGCCTTATGCCAAGCGATATTCGACAGGACGAAGATTCTGACGACCCCCGAAAATGGAAAGAATCGGGCAACGAGTTCTTCAGGAAAGGTCAATATGGAGAGGCGATACGGTGCTACGTGCATGCAATCGAACAGGACCCGGCTTTCATCGAGGCCTGGAACAACCTGGGCCTTTCCCTCTTCAGGATAGGAAAGGTCGAAGAGGCAAAGGAATGCAACGAGAGGGTTAAAAAGTTGAAAGAAGCCCATACCTCGCGTACCACCGACAGTGCAAAATAACCGGCGGGAAATCCGTGACACCGGCCCCCGGTTGAGAGTCAGGGGAAACACGGTCATGGGACTGTCTGGCTGACCTCCCGGGGGGGTTTCCACCTTCTTGCGCGGTATCTGCGGATAGCAAAAACCGTCGCTGGACGGAGGTCGGTTGCTGTTGGTGCTGTCCTGGTTCAACCGTGCCCCGAGTTCGGCAAGCCGGGCTTTCAGTTGGAAAATCCCCGTAACTATTCAGCCTTGAAAATGAACCGTGGTTGGGACGAAAGGGGTTCCCCTCACTGCACCAGCCAAAGCCATTAATAGAGACTGATTCTGTTTTTTCACAGTCGCGATATATCCCCTCACCCGGCAGAAGTCTCTTGCCCCCTCCTCGCTTCGGAACGTCCCGGA
>JAPXNX010000098.1:0-2070 GCA_033811795.1 Methanolinea sp.
AGCTCAGATCTGGTAAAACACGTTGTATCCGATACATTTCGGTACCTTTGTATACATTGCAGTCGTCCCCCTATGGTCATCTTCGCAGATGAAGTTGAAAGCAAGGCATTACACGATCCGTTTTCAAATCAGATGCCGATTAGCCAGTATTTGAATTACATCGACTGGTACCCTCTTTTGCAGTATCTCGAGGAAAAGTGCTACCGCAGAGGAGGGAACCATTTCAGGTATGATCCTCTCATCATGCTCAAACTGGTTGTCGTGAAGTGTTTCCGGCGGCTCTCCACCGAGGGCGAGGCCCTGGTGCTCCACTCCGACCTGGACCAGCGGGGGTTCTTTATCCCGCTCGACGGCGTGGCCGAGGTACTGGGAGGCGGGACCGCGGCCGGCATGCTCCTCCCGGCCGGCGAAACGATCGGAGATGCCAGGCTCTCGGCGTCGGGAAAGGCAGTGGACTTCCGGGTCGACCCGTTCCTGTACAACTCGCCGGTGGAGAGGGTGACAGATGTGCTTGATGGAAAGACAAGAAAGGCGGCGGTGTTCATGGGGAGGGAGGCGGTGAAATAAGCAGGAATCAACCGTGGACATCCGGTTCTGCAACTTCCCATCTTGCGTGCGTGAATAGGGGGAGTTATTTCCAACCATCCCCGGTTTCAGCTTCGGGGTGAGACATCTTTTTATGAAATCGTGCTGCATGCATCATGCGGTCATGCGACCCCCTGACTGCCAAGCGAAAAATTGGAAAGGGATCGAGCGTGAGAAGACAATGAAAGTGAAGATCGGGTATTTCGCGATTTCAGATGCATGGACACCTGCCGGGTGTTTGCAGCAGGCGGTAAAAGCCGAAAGAATGGGTTTTGACTCTTTATGGGTCGAAGATCACCTGATAGCGATGCCAGGCTGCAAAGAATGCAACTTCGCCTGGACGGTCATGAGTTCGGCGCTCCAGGCGACCAGGCGAGTGCCTTTCTTCACAGGTGTCACAGCCCCCATCATGCGCTACCACCCGGCTATCGTTGCACAGGCCTTCGCGACCATGAGGGCGATGTACCCGGGACGGGCAGGGATCGGCGTGGGTTCCGGCGAACCGCCGAACGAGATGGCAGTCTGCGGTGGAAAGTGGCCCTCGAACAATACACGGCTGGAAATGCTCGAAGAGGCGCTCACGGTCATGAACGGCCTTTGGACTAGCGATGAGCCCATCAGTTTCGCTGGAAAGCACTACACGCTCAACAACGCGATCTTGTTGACCAGGCCGGAGGACAAGGTACCCGTGTACTTCAGCGCGATCGGACCGCGTGCGGCAAAATTGGCGGGACGCCTCGGCGACCACCTCATCAGTATCGCGAACGACCCCCATTACGTCAGGGAAGAGCTCCTGCCAAGCTTCGAGGCGGGCGCCAGGGAGGTGGGAAAGGACCCGGAAACCATGGAACGCGTCGGGCATTTCGCCTACGTCTACGACCCGGACCAGGTGGTCGCCCCCGAGAACCTGCAGCAGGATGCCGGCACAATTAGTGGAGGCGCTTTGGGCAGGGCCATGTCAGATGTGATGATAGCTATCTTCCACAGTCCAGAAGATTTCATCGGGAAGATCGAGAAGATGAAGCGGATGGGATACGACCATATCGCGGTTGCCAACAGCACCATCTGCGGTGCACAGATGGCAGGCATCCATTTGGACGAGGTTGCAAGCTTCGAGGTCTGGAAAGACGTCCTCCCGCATGTCAGGTGAACGAGCATACCAATTGCAGGGGTAACGTGCAGGGGGGTGGGGGAAAATAGCTTTCACAAGGGGAGTCCTGGTAGGAAATACGAATCCATTTTGAGAGGGTAAATCGCGACCGATCAAAAACCCGCACGGACCAGCGGAAAGTTTGATGTTTTTTATTTCTGCTCGGCCATCATGGAAATCCAAGGGAGGTAACACCCGCCTGGTGTGGCATGTCTCCTGCATATACCAGGGGAACTGGGGAATACCTCGAGAATGCGCAGATTGCATTCGACAAATTTCATGTCATGGCGATCGTGGACAGAAGTGCCGATGCGATCAGGCATTCAGAACAAGGG
>JAPXNX010000098.1:2080-4996 GCA_033811795.1 Methanolinea sp.
TTCATCGCCACGATTTATCCCGGGTGCGGTCAGATCGAGTTCAATTTACCCACCTGAAATGACGAAAGGAGTATTTATCCGGGTTTTGACAAAAAGATTTATTTACAGGGGGTCGGATTGGTGACCTGGCGATTGGGCTACACTTATATACTCTCTCGTGTATCGTTCTCCATTTGATCCGGATCATTCCGGTGGGGAAGTTTCATGAATATCAACCGCACGATCGTTATCCTTTTCCTGGTCCTTGTCATCTGCGCCTGCTGTCTTCCGGCTGGTGCCATGCTCCCGTCATACAGTTTCCGCGGGGCCGTGACCGATGTCTCGAGAACAAACAACACTGTCACCATCTTTGTAACCCACAGGTGGGCCTGCGAATATACCAATGGCACTGCGACCTGTGCCTGGAAATCGATCAGCCCCAAGATGCTCACCGGCACTGTACCCGTCCCGGAGGTCTTTGAGAAACTGAAGGTCGGCTCGTCTGTCGAGGCAGGGAGCATCGGTTCGCAGGGTGAGAGATGGGCAGGCATCGGGGTCCTGACACCCACGTATTCGTCCGAACCACTCCACGCGACCGACCTGTATGGTGACCTCGGCATGCTCCGTGCACCCCTTGCCGCAGGGTATTCGCTGGCAGTCTCGACGCAGCCGGACTGCGGCAGCTGCTCCGGTACGGTCTGCGAAGCACGGGCTGCAAACGTCACCATCTCCAGGGGCGGCGCGGAGGTATGGAGCGGGACACTCCTGCCCGGAGAGGAGACTTCGTACGAAGACCCGGTCGATGGCCCAGGGATCTCCGTTGCGTTTGTCTCCGGGCAGGCATCGGCGAATCTATGCCCTGACACCCCGCCAGGGATGACGGGGGTCCAGCCGGTCTCGGTCTTCATCGTCAATGTCGACCAGGCAGGGCCAGGCCCCCTCCCGACAAGGACCCCGCTCTCCACTGGGTTTCTCAGTGTCTCCTCCATCCCCCCGGGAGCAACCATCCTCCTTGACGGGTCGGTGAAAGGCTCCACCCCGCTGACTATCTCCGGCATCGCGCCGGGGGTGTACCCACTCGTCCTCGAAAAGGAGGGGTACGCACCTTACGAGAGAAACGTGACAGTCTCTGCCGGAAAACCGACCGTCGTAACCGCAAATCTGGTTCCCCGCTATGGGAGCCTGCAGGTCCAGTCTGTCCCATCGGGGGCGGAAGTCCTCTTCAACGGGACTCCTAAAGGGCTCACCCCCCTCGTGGTGAGCGACCTCGAGCCGGGGACGTACGCAGTATCCCTCTCGAAAGCAGGCTACGAGACCGACAACCGCACCGTGACCGTGACCGCAGGAAAGAAGCAGCTCCTGTTCGTCGCACTGTCCAAAAAGACAGACGGGTCCGGGAAGATTGATGCCTTCATCTCGGCGCTCCAGGAGGAAGGCTTCACCGTCCAGCATGGAAAGCTCGAGAAGTTCGATGTCCAGGCCATGTATGATGCCCATATCATCCCGAGCTGCTTTGGGAACAACCCGAGCACACCCTACCTCGTCTACAAGATCCCAGGATACCCGGGCCTTTCCAGGGGCGGCAGGGTCACCGATGCCCCAATAAACCCTGCAAACAAGGGCCTCTGGATCGACTACTTCATGGAGCCGCAAGAGGCTGTTGTCTATGTGGGGTCCACACCTCCCGAAGCAAAATACTTCAGTTACCGGAGTTACGTCGGGACCCGCTGGTTCCCCGGACTGGGGACTTACCAGCGTATCTTTGCAAGCCTCGGGGACACCATCAGCAACTACCGAATCAAGACCGGCACCATCCCTGGCGGGACTTCAACCGGACCCTATGGGAAACCCGTCATGATTATCACCACCGCTGACATGGGTACGAACGAGCTGGTGAGGAAGGCCGCCCTGAAAGCCGGGTACCAGGCTGGCATGATCAACGACGATATCATCCCATCAGGGCTTATCAGGATGGGACTCTCGAACACTTCGGATACTATCTCGTTCGTTCACCGCCTGGCCTTCTTTGCCAACGAGACAGCGGGCGAGGAATACATGGACAACCCCCCCGGCTATGTCCTGCGACTGACACCGAATACATACGATGCACCGCAACCATACGGTGTGCCGCGGGTCCTGGTCCGGGGGACCGGCGACGCCCATGAACTTGACCTTCTGAAGGACCAGGAGGCGCTCCGGGAAGCCGTCATCGCCAGGCATGGCGGGGGGATGATCGCAACCTCGAACAAGACCTATATTTATATAATAGAAGGGTACGACTCGCTCCAGCGGGAAGCCGACGCCCTGGGCGACAACCGGGATGCTCTCTACCTGGCGAACGGCGATTACCTCCTCGCGGATAACGATTTCATCATCGTCTACGGCCTCAACCACCATGCGACCGGCAAGGGGGTCTATACGAACATTGCCGTCTATGGAACCGAGGCGTTGAACGGCGTTGTTGCGGTGACCGATGGCGATGTTGCAGGTTCTGCCAACTCGTACCTCCCGGGCAACCCCAACGCCGGCCTCTTCTATGCCTGGAAGTTTGCCCGCCACTGCAACGGCGAGGCGGGATGTACAGAGATTCCCTCCTGCTGCGGCAGCCTTGGGATCCCGGAGGACGTCCCGGTCTTTATCGGGTACCGGACCTATGTCGAACCGGGGACAGGAATAGGACCGACCAGCACCGAGGTCCTGTACGACCAGGCGATCCACTTCACCCCGGCTTGAAAGACCCCTCTCCCTGCTTTTTTTCGCAATAAGGGTCATGAGTTGTTTTCACGGTTCCATTCACGAATAACCAGGCAGAACGGGACCTTCGAATGGCAAAAGTGCAACAGACGATCTCCGGGACGTTCCGAAGCGAGGAGGGGGCAAGAGACTTCTGCCGGATGAGGGGATATATCGCGACTGTGAAGAAACACAATCAGTCTC
>JAPXNX010000099.1:0-4982 GCA_033811795.1 Methanolinea sp.
CACGGCCCCTCTCCACGCAGGCCTTGGACGCGATCTACGAACTCCCCTTCGCACGGGCGGCGCACCCTGGCTACAAGCTCCCGGTCCCTGCCCTCGAACCTGTCAGGTTCTCGCTCACGAGTCACCGAGGGTGTTTCGGCGGTTGCTCTTTCTGTGCGATAACCCATCACCAGGGGCGGATCATACAGAGCAGGAGCATCGGGTCCCTGGTCCGGGAAGCGGCACGGCTGACCTCGCTGCGAGGGTTCTCCGGGGTGATTACGGATGTCGGGGGCCCCACGGCGAACATGTACGGCATGGGGTGCGACCGCTGGGAGACGGCAGGAGCCTGCGCGGACAGGCGGTGCTCCCCTGCATGCCCTCACCTCTGCGTGTCGCACTCGCGGATGGCGGCCCTGCTTACAAGGCTGCGGGAAGTCCCGGGGGTCCGGAAGGTCTTCCTCAGTTCAGGCATCCGCCACGACCTCGTCGTTGCCGATGGGCTCTCCATCCTCCCGCAACTCTGCGCGTTCCACGTTTCCGGCCACCTCAAGGTGGCCCCGGAGCACGTCTCGCCCCACGTCACGGCCCTGATGGGAAAACCGGATATATCGGTATTCCTCGAGTTCAAAAAAGAGTTCGAGAAGCTGCAGGAGGGCAAGGAGAAAAAGAGTTACGTGCTCCCCTACTTCATGTCGGGCCATCCCGGCTGCACCGTGCCTGACATGGTCGCCCTCGCCGAGTTCATGAGGGACCACCGTCTCAGGACGGAACAGGTCCAGGACTTCACGCCCACGCCCATGACGATATCGACGTGCATGTACCACACAGGCCTCGACCCATTCTCCCTGGAGCCGGTCCACGTCCCCCGGGGTCAGGAAAAGAAGGTGCAGCGGGCACTTCTCCAGTACTGGGACCCGCGGAACAGGGCCCTCGTCCGCGAGGGGCTCCTCTCAGCAGGGAGGGCCGACCTCATCGGCAAGGGAAAAGACTGCCTAATCGCGGATGACGCGGCAAAAAAGATGCGAAAAAGATGAATAGACTGTCAATCCCCCGATCTCTCCACCAGGTCTGCCTGGCACGGAATGCACGCGGCCATCTTCTCGTCGAATATCCTGTACGCATTGGCGAGGACCGATGAGTTGGAGATCATGCCGGCAAGGAGGATGACCTCCAGGATCTCCTCCCGTGTCGCACCCTTCTTGGCGGCAGCCTGCATGTGGTAACTGGTGCAGTGCCTGCACCGGAGGGTCGCGCCGACGGCCATGCTGATCAGCTCAACGTACTTGGGGTCGAGGGAACTCGTCCTCGTCACGGAACCCTTGTAGAGGAGGTGCGAGATGAGCACCTCAGGCCTTTCTGCCATCCGCTTGAATATCAGGGGTGCATGGCCGTACTCCTCCTCGATGTTGTTCATCCATTCTTCTGCAGTCTTCTCCCCGCCACGGGAGACGATCTCTTTCAATGTCTGTTCGAATTCCGCAAGGACATCGGTTGCCATATTCGTTCGGCATACATATCGACCCGTGCCCTACTTTAAGCCTGCTGCCAGAGATATTCACCGCCCGACAAAGGGGGATGGGGAGATTTTTCCCACCTTCCCATTTCCCGTCAGAGGACGAGGTTCGTCTCGGAGAACGGCTTTATCCGCACCAGGATGTAGTCCCTCATCCGTGAGGGCAGAACGGTGGACAAGTCCCCGATTATGACACCTTCGTCGACAACTGTCTTCCTGATGACCGGTGCAAAGGTATCGTAGGGGAGCTTGACCCGGAGGCCCCGCATCTGGACGGTGATTGGCGTCGGGGAGAGGACATCGTGGATCTCATCCACGTTCTCGGTCACGATGTCCATCAACCGTGCCGGCGAGATGGAGAGGGGGTCCCTGGCAAGCACGTCCCGGTGCCGGTCGAGCACGCGGGTGACCTCCCCGACGACCTCCTCGAGCTTCTCGATCTCCTCGGATTCCTTTGTCCTGTGCATGAACCGGCCGACACCCCCCACGTACCCGTCCACGGGCGGATCGATGATCTTCTTGAGCGCTTCCGTTGGGGGGCCTCCGCAGAGGACAATGGGGACGTCTATGCCCCGCCGGAGAACAGGGAACTTGCGCTCGATGCAGGCCTCGAAGTTCCCGAGGAGGTACACCGCGAGGTCATGCTCGTTGATGACGTCCCTCTCTTCGTCGTTCAACTGGGCGATTCTCTTGCCGAAACCCCGGGCGAGGCCGACCATGTTGGTCTTCGCCCCGAACCGGCGGATATACTCGGCGACATCGCAGGAGGCGTGGGGGAGGTGGTGGATCTCGAGCGAGGGGGTGACGACCGCGATCTCCGTGCCGACAAGGGGGGACGGGGAGATCTCGCCGGTGAGGGGCTTTCCTATCCTCCTGATGAGCTCGATGTCTTCCCGCGGGACGAGCGCCTGGAGGACGATCTCCTGGGCAATCACGTGTTTCTGGATGATATACCCGCCGAGGTCCTCGATGAGGTCGATGATCTCGTCGTGCCTGTATATCCCCCCCTTGTAGGTCACCGGGACATGGGTCATCCCTCCACCCCCATGAGGGCGAACTTCTGGCGGACGAGTTCCTCGATATCCTCGGGGAGAGTATCTTCGCTTGCGACCAGGAAGAACCTGTTCCCGCCGTAATATTGCTTGCGCACCTTGAAACCTTCCGGCTGGATGACCTGGAGGACGTAGATGAGGTCCTTGTAGATCGACTCGCTCGGGTCGTAGACCGGGAGGTCGGAGATATCCTCCTCCTCATCCCCGGGCGTGAGGATGACCGTGAACCGGTCGGGCTGGTTCACGTGCTCCTTTCCATACTTTTCCCAGAGCATGCGAAGAAGAGGGGCCAGGTAAGCCTCGTCACCTATGGAGATGGTGACCCCTCCTTCCTTTGCGTTCACGTCGGCAAAGTCCCTTACGCGGACGACGCTGGGGAGCTTCCTCGTCAGGCCGGCGGCAACGAAGATCGGGACCCGCGGGTCGATGAAGATATGGAGTTTCTGGATGACGCGCAGGAGGTTATGGTCGAGGAGCACGACGTCGGCAATCTTCCTGTAGTAGTCCCTCCCAACTGCCTCGGGGCATTCCACCTCGAAGTACTCCACTGCCTCCATTCACTCTCTCCGGACGAATCCCGATGCCAGCAGGGCGCAGCCCACAGCGCCGATGTACTGCGAGTGGGGAGGGACCGTGATCCGTGTCTGCAGGAGTTCTCCCATTGCGCGCACGAGGCCCTGGATGAGGGAGGTCCCGCCGACCATGATGACGGGTTCCTTGATGTCCACCTCCTGGAGCTGCTGCTCGAAGACCTGCTCGGCGACGCTGTGGCACGCAGCGGCGGCCACGTCCTCGGCTGTGCTCCCGGCGGCAAGCGCGTTCACGAGGCTCTGCGTCCCGAAGACGATGCAGTAACTGTTCATTGGGACCTTGCGCGAGAGACCCTTCATCGCCAGGGGGCCGAGTTCAGTGATGTCCACGCCGAGGCGCTTTGCGGTCATCTCGAGGAACCTCCCACTCGCCCCGGCGCAGATGCCCCCCATCGTGAACGTCCCCGGAATCCCGTCCTGGACGCTGATCGCCTTGTTGTCCATGCCGCCGATGTCAATGACGGTCGAGGGGCCGTGCTGGGTGTCTGCAAGGAAAACTGCGCCCTTCGAGTTCACAGTCAGCTCTTCCTGGACGAGGTCGGCCTTCAGGTGTTCCCCGACGAGGAACCTGCCGTATCCGGTCGTCCCGACCGCCTGGATCTCGTTGCGCGACACACCTGCCGCGGAGAGGGCCTCGGAGATGGCTTTTTCTGCACTGTCGATTACCCCCGTCGTGGGGAGCCATCCTGTCCCGATGATCTCGTTGTCCTTCATCACCACTGCCTTCGTGGTGCTCGATCCCGAATCGACACCCATCGTGAGGCCCTCCTGGGCTTCCCGAGCAAGGAGGGCCCTCCTGCGGGCGATCGTCGTGAGGGCCTCCATCCGCGTGAGCAGCGTCCCGGCAGTCGTCCGCTCGGTGAACGAGTAACTGACAACTGGCAGCCTCGAGTTCTCGTGGATGAACCGCCGCATCTCGTTCCGCACGATGGCAGCCTCGGCGCACCGGAAACAGGTCGCGATAAATACGGCGTCGGCCTCGACCCGACCTTCGACGAGGGCCTTTGCCCTCGCGATCGCAAGCTTCAGGTCAGGGCTTTTGACATCGAGCCCGAAGTCCGAGAACGATCTCTGGATGTCTGCAAGCTTCAGGTCCGGAAAGAACACCTCCGCATCGACAGCCTCTGCAGCATCGTTGATCTCCTTCTGGACACCGCTGTACTCGGGGCCACAGGAGATCTGGGCGATCCGGACCCGGGTCATGCATGCCCCCCCGGCAGGGAATCGAGGAAACGCCTGATTGCAGCCACGAATTCCACGCCCTCCTCGTCGCTCGTGGGGTACTCGAGGTCGAGGACGGGGATCTTTTTCTTCCGTATGAGGAACACGATGAGCTCGTTCGTCCGGGCACATCCCATGCATCCGAACGAGTATTCAGGGTTGTTCACGATGATGGCGGCCTCGGCCCTCTCGAGCAGGGGCCCGTAGAGTGCCATCCTGCCCCTGACCCCTGAGGGTACCTCAACGGCAGCCCAACGGAGACCTATCTTGGGGTATTCGGGGGTGATCTGCAGTGGAGGAGACTCGAGTCCGGGTGTCTGGATGATCTCCCGGATCTGCATGGCAGCGGAGAGCGGGGTGTGGCCAAACCGTGCAACGAGGTCCGAGAGAAGGAGGCTCGTTGTGGGGAAAACAAACACGTTTGCCATTTGTCATGACTCCTGGGACTCGATGATCTCCTTCAGTCGATCAGCAGCCAGCCCCTCTTTGCGCTTCGGCGCGGGGGGTTGGGGGACCTCGTCCGGTCTGCGCGAGGGAAGTGCCAAAAGCCCCCTGGAGATGAACCGGATGAGGCCCATCTCGAACTCGTGCCCGAAGTACCCTGGACGTGCACCACCGAGGTTC
>JAPXNX010000100.1:0-4905 GCA_033811795.1 Methanolinea sp.
TGACGATGGTCGGCAGTGCCATGATGCCGAGGATGATCGAGCCTGCGAGCCAGGACTCCCCCGAGGGGACACCGAAGGCCACGCGGACCCAGCCGGTGAGGACGATGAGGCCGAAGAACCCGTAGACGACAGAGGGGATGCCCGCGAGCAGTTCAACGGCTGGTTTCACGACGGTTCTCGCTGCAGGGGGCAGGAGCCGCGCTATGCAGACGGCGGACGCGATGCCGAGGGGCACTGCGAGTGCCATTGCACCTATCGTCACGCAGAGCGTGCCTGCCACGAGCGGCGCGATGCCGTACTTTCCAACCGGATAACTCGCCGGGTCCCAGGTGGCAGAAAAGAAGAAGTCTTTTACCCAGCTCCCGAGGAAGACAGGGGATGCATCACGGAGGAGGAACGCCAGGATGAAGAATATCGCTGCAACTGCAACGACGGCGCAGGAGAGGAGGAGGCCAGTGACGACGAGTTCACCGCTCCTTGCAGGTGTTTTTCCTCCTGTCCATACGGGCCGGGACCTTGCGGAGACCATCTATGTCCTGATACCTGGAAAAAGTGAGGTCTTTTGCCTGGATCAGGCCTGTCCCAGTGGGACGAAGCCCTCCTCCTCCAGGATCTTCTGTCCGTCCGGGCTGAGCAGGAACTGGATGAAGTCCCGTGCAAGGCCGGCGGGTTCACCCTTCGTGACAAGCAGAAGCTGCCGCGAGACCGGGTACTTTTGGCCGAGGACGTTTTGGACCGATGGTTCAACAGGCGCTCCGTCCACGAGTACTGGCACCGCCCTGACCGTCCCGTCGAGGTACCCAAGCCCCACGTAGCCGATGGCGCCCGGAGTCTGGGCTACAGTCTGCTTAACGGCGCCGTTCGAGTTCTTTTCGAGCTGGCCCGCCACGAAGTCTTCCTTGTCCATCACCTTCTCGTGGAAGAACTCGCGGGTGCCGGAGGCGCTGTCCCTCCCCACCACGACGATGGCCAGGTCGGGCCCGCCGAGCTCGTTCCAGTTCGTATATCTCCCCTGGTAGATCCCCTTGATCTCCTCCAGTGTGAGTGGCCCGACGGTGTTTGCCGGGTGCACGATGACCGCGATGCCGTCGTTTCCGATCACCGTGCTGACCAGGTCAGGGTAGCGGGCCTTCTCCTCGGCCTTGAGGTCCCGCGAAGACATGCCGATATCGGCCGTGCCCTCGCCGGCTGCCTGGACGCCGATACTCGAGCCCCCGCCGGTCACCTGGATCTCGGTGTCCCCGTGGGTGTCCATGTAGGCGTCGGCGGCGGCCTGGGCGATGGGCAGGACAGTTGTTGACCCTGAGAGCATTATGGTCTCGCGTGCCTGCCCCCCTGGAGGTGCGATCGATGGCTGTTCCCCGGCCTGCTGCGTGCAACCGCAGGCAAGAAGCGCAATCGCAAGGATAAGCGCAAAACTTGTGGCAACGAGTGCCTTGGTTGGGATCCTTTTCATGTTTTCCCGCCAAAATCATGGAAGCAATCCGGTATGTCTCTTCCCGAAAGAGACTATATTGATATATATACAATATATCTACAGATAGAGCGATATAGAAAAACGCTAGGTGAGGCCGCAGTGGAGATACGCAAGGTCCAGGTCACGGGGGGCTCGTCGTTTGTCATCACGCTCCCGAAGGAGTGGGCCGAGAAGCAGAAGGTGAAGAAGAACGACCCCCTCGGGCTCGTCATCCAGCCGGACGGGACGCTCCTCGTCACGAAGGAGATCGCAGAAAGGCCCCTCCAGCGGGAGAAGAGGTTCGATGCGACCAGCCTGGAAGACCAGCGCTTCCTGTTCCGTCTCCTGATCGCAGCGTACATTACAGGGTATACGTCGATAGTGGTCTTTGCAAAAAACCGGCTCTCCCCCCCTGCGAGGATGGCGGTCAGGGACTTCTCCCAGATGACCATAGGACCGGAGGTCGTCGAGGAGACGGAGACGTCCATCGTCCTAAAAGACCTTCTCAACCCTGCAGAAATGCCGCTCGAAAATACCATCAGGAGGATGTACGTGGTGGTCAGGAACATGCACGTGGACGCGATGAACGTGCTCGGGAGCGGCAACGGGGGTCTTGCTGCGGACGTGGTCGCCCGGGACAACGACGTCGACCGCCTCCACTGGCTAGTTGCCCGGCAGACCTACATGAGCCTCCAGGACCCGGGAATCGCGCGAAAGATGGGGGGCGATCCCTCCCGTCTGGTCAAGACCTATATCATGAGCCGCATCATCGAGAGGATAGGGGACCACGCTGTCCGTTTTGCTGAAAATGCGCAGAAAGTCCCTGCAGGGGCCATCTCCAATGGATTGCTCGGAGATTTCAGAAAGACGCATAACCTTGCCATCTCCCTGTTCGATCGTAGCATCCACTCCTTCTTCACTGCCGATATCAGGGGTTCGCACGAGAACATCGAGAAGACAAGGGAGCTCGTGGCTGCCTGCAGGGAGATCGAAGACAGTCTCCTCTCCCTCCCGCAGGACATTGCCGTTGCCCTCAGTGATATCACGGAGAGTATCCGGCGGTTAGGAGAGTACTCGGGCGACATCTCCGAGAACGTGATCAACCTCCTCGTGGAGGAGGCCAGCTGACCGGGGAAATGCCCGTGCCAAAACTATAAAAACGAGGCAGGGTATACAGACGCAAGGGAGGGAGCCATGGGGGGAGAGAACCTGGTCGAGGTGACAGACAGTACCTTCGAAAAGACCGTCGAGAAGAGTGAAATCCCTGTCCTTGTCATGTTCTACAGCCCGGCATGCCCCCACTGCAGGACGATGGAGCCCCACGTCAGGGAATATGCAGAACTCTTTGCAGGGCGGGTCCTCTTTGCCCGGCTGGACATCGTTGCCGGGCAGTGGACTGCGGAGCGGTACGGGGTGCGGAGCACTCCCACCTTCAAGTTCTTCTGCAGCGGCAGGCCGGTCCTGGAGCTCGTGGGTGCAGTGTACCCAGCACTTTTGAAGAGCATGGTGGAGGAAGGCCTGCAGAACGGGAAGGAGTGCGTGGCGAAATCGACGGCCATAAACTATGATATCACGGGGTACGCCTGACATTCCGCGGTTGGCCTTCACCCGCCCCCATCGCGCGGGACAGGGGATATTCCGGTCCCGGCCACCGGGAACGGGCTTATCCCTCCCAGGCATTTCCCGCACCTCAACAGGTATAAATATGGCAAATCCCATATTGTTGTTATTAAAATGACAACAATAAACAGGACGCCCCTTTCCCTGTTCTGCCTCCTCCTCGCCGCGGGACTGATCTTTGTTCCGGTCTCTGCAGCAGAGAAGTACCTGGGGGAGAGCCCGGACCTTGCGGTCTCCATCAAGGGCACGAACGAGTATTCCCCGGGAAAAGAGGTGACGATCGTTGTTCTTGTCGAAAACCGCGCCACCCCGGTGGAAAGGATCATCTCGACAGATCCCGGCCAGTGGGCGGACCGCCCCACCACTGCGAAGCTTACACTGCTCGAGCTCCTGCCGGGAGACGCCCCTGTCCTTATCAAGACAGATCCCCAGATGATCGGAGATATCCCCCTTGGATCGACCAGGAGCGTTCCGTTCGTGGTCAAAGTCCTCGATGGTGCACCGGGTGGCACGTATACCCTGCCTGTCGCTATCCATTATACGTACCTCTCGTTTGCCGAGCAGGTCGGGGCGGATACCCAGATCCTGCATTACAAGGATGTCAATGCCACTCTTGCCCTGGAGATAAAGGTCGTGTCCAGGGTGATTTTCAATGTCACGGGCATCGACGGGCGGGAGATATGCAGCGGGCAGGAAGGAGACCTCTTTGTGACGGTCCAGAACACCGGCAACCTCGAAGGCAGGGAGGCGACAGTCAGGATCGTCCGCCACGGTGATAGCCCTGTCATCCCGATCGAAGGGAGTGCATACATCGGTGACTTTGCGCCGAACGACTCGGTCACTGCAAAATTCCGCGTCGTCGTCTCCGACAACGCCCAGGCCGCCACGTATCCACTCGACGTGATACTCCAGTACCGCGATAACGAGGGGGAGATCGTTGCTTCCGACCCGGAGATGATCGGGGTTCCAGTCCTCGGGAAGGCGGAAGTCTCCATCGATCCCGCCGAAGTGACCATCCACCAGGGTCTGAGCAAGGACATTGAGATCACTTTCAGGAACACGGGCCCTGTGACACTCCGGAGCGCCCAGGCCAGGATAAAAGTAGTTGACCCGTTCTCTTCATCGAAGTACACGGCCACCCTCGGTGACCTTGCTCCAGGAGAAGAGGGCACCGCCACCTTCTCCCTCTCCGTGGACAAGTCCGCTACCCAGAAGGACTACGGGCTGGACACCGAGGTCCGTTACCGGGACGCGCTCGATAACCGCCTGGTCACGTCTCCTGTCACGCTCCGGGTGGCGGTCGTCGACAGGGATATCATCGAGTCGATCACAACGAACCCCGTCTACATAAGCATCATCGCCGCCATCATCCTCGGGGCAGTCTATGTCTACTACAGGCGGAAAAACTCAGAAAAATAGAATATCCATCTTTTTTCTGCCAGTGACCCTTGGGTAGTCCTTCTCGTTCGAGACCACGCGCCGGTGCCAGTCCGGGCGCACTCGGACGGCTCGTGCTGCCTGACTTACCGGCCATGGGACCGGGACACCTGGCGTCCTTCGTTGAACCACAAACGTAAAAATGGCTCCGGCTGGCCCAGTTTATCGATAGTGTTTTAAGGCGGGAAATTGAGGAACAAGGGTGGGTAAACCCTCTCCGGTAGGGGGTCCCGTGCCCCGCAAAAACGGTACGGGGAGACTGAACGGAAGATGAGGATTATCTTTGCCAGTCCGGGCGTGGCGGGAGGGATTCGCCCGTGAGGCCGCCACGGGTGCCCCCCATGCTCGAGGCCCTCGTGCAGTCAGGGGTGCTTGCCGTGGAGGGGCACGTC
>JAPXNX010000101.1:0-4870 GCA_033811795.1 Methanolinea sp.
GATATACGAGGATGAACTGGAGGGGAGGATATACGAGTTGAAGAAAGGTCTCGCCGAGCCCCTCATCGTCGTGAGGAAACCCGGGCGCCTCATTCTCGTGGATGGTCATCACCGTGCGATTGCCGCGCGAAAACTGGGAATAAAAGCTCTCGATGCCTATGTCATCGAGGTGAACGAGGACATCGAACTTGGGATGGAACGCACGGCAAGGGCCATGAACCTCCAGTCCCTGGACGACATCCAGATACTCGATTATGCACGGCACCCACTGGTCGCGATCACGCACCGCATGGTCCGGAAAGACTAGGACCCGTCGTACCGGACTTCGTATTCGTCATTGAGGAGGTGCTCCCGGATCACCGTCCCTGCAGGGATCTCGACCTCGGGCCAGACGCGTGTCCGCGAGTGGACCACCACTCCCTTTTCCATGACCACCCGTGGACCTATAACAGTGTCATTCTCGAGACTGCACCCATCGCCAATGACCGAGTCATTGTCGATGATGCTCCCTGACACGGTCGAGTTCATCCCGATCGTCACTCTGTTGTAGAGGGAGGAGGAAAAGACTTTCGCGTGGCTCCTGATACAGCAGTCCTCCCCGATGGACGTGTAAGGCCCGATCAGGACATGGTCCTCTATCTCGGTTCCTGCCCCTATAGAGACAGGCCCTATGATCCGGGAACTTTCTCCCATCGAGAAAGAACTGCCTATCTGGACAGGGCCCTGGATCTGGCCCGCTCTCATCGTAAGGTCCCCGCTGATGCTCGTGTAAGGGATCTCCTGGAGTTTCCATCTCTCGGCATGGCGAAGAGACAATGGGTTCCCGACATCGGTCCAGTTGCCCCGCGCAAGCCAGGCCCTTATGGGGTGCCCTCCCTCCATCAGGCGGGGGAAGAGGTCGCGGGCAAAGTCAAATTTTGTTTCGGAAGGGATTTCGTCGAAGATTTCAGATGTACAGGCATATATCCCGGTACTGGCAAGGTTCGAGAAGATCTCTCCGGGAGAGGGTTTCTCCTTGAACCGCTGGATTCGGAAATCGGCATCTATCTCGGCAATTCCATAGTCACTCGGTTCATCGATGCTTATCAAGCCGATAGTGATAGGTGCGCGGTTCCTTGTGTGGTCACGGTAGAACTCCAGGAGATTGAGGTCGGTGACATGGTCTCCCCCGACAACGAGGAAGTCGCCGTCCTCGAGGTACCGCTGTGCATTCTTGACGCTCCCCGCCGTTCCGAGTTTCGTCTCCTCGCGCACGTACGTGATCTCCACGCCGAAGAGGGAGCCGTCCCTGAGAGATTCCTCGATGACAGAACCCATGTACCCGAGGGTGATTATCACTTCCCGGAAACCGAGATTGGAGAGGTGAGAGACGAGGTGCTGGATCGAGGGGAGGCCGACGATCGGTATACAAGGCTTGGGCCGCTCGAAGGTGAGTGGCCGCAGCCGCGTCCCCTCCCCCCCGCACATTATGCACACCTTCATGTACACAGTGTAAGTATGCTCTGGCGCATAAATCATCCGAGGCGCGCACTGCAACGTATTCTACAGGAAAAAGGAATTGAAATCTTTTTCTTATCCCGTCCCCACATACATGTGGTACTGTGTTTCTGCGAGGAGAACGAGATTACCGAGGGAAGGGGCTCGAGTTGGGGCTCTTCCTCCTCGTCCCGCTGCTATCGTTCGGCGGACTGCTGCTTGGCATCGGCCTCGAGAACGCAGGCGTCATTGCCGATGCCGCCGACTTTTACTGGGGTTGCGTTGCAAGTTCGTTCGTGCTCGCGTTCCTTGCCCTCGTCAAGCCAAGGAAGGACATAGTCTCGCTCTGCGCACCGATGTTTGCCTTCTTCGCCTTCCTGGCACCGCTGGAGACAAAACCGTCCCTGTTCCTGCAGGGCCTGTACGCTGCAAGTATCACAGCCCTTGCAGTGCGGCTCCATCTCCGCTTCAGCACCCCAAAGACCACCTCCATGGAGGAGAAAACAATGGAAAAGTACCTGTATGAGTATATCCACCGGATCACCCCGTTCTTTTCAAAGGTCACAAGGGATTGCGCCCATGATATCGCGTCCACTGTCCTGTCGTTCAAGTTTGGGCTCTACGCCAAGGCCGGAACGGATGCAAGCCGGGCGCTCTCCCGCCTGGGTGATATAGAGAACAGGGCCGTCCTGGAGAAAGCCTTGAAGATCGTGAAAGACAGGGCAGAAGCCCTGGACCAGTCAAGGCCAGGAGAATTCTCGCCGCTCGAATTCGACAGGGAGGAGTACCCATTCCTCGCGATCAGGATCTCCCCGGAACAGGTCGAGGACCCCCAC
This sequence comes from Methanolinea sp., assembly GCA_033811795.1. Taxonomy (GTDB): domain Archaea; phylum Halobacteriota; class Methanomicrobia; order Methanomicrobiales; family Methanospirillaceae; genus Methanolinea_A. The sequence continues at coordinate 2,313 of JAPXNX010000101.1, forward strand.
GTTTACACCTTCGACAATGCCCTCCTCCTCCTCTATGCTGTCGCCTACCTCCAGTCACCTGACGACGGGCAGTCCCTGGACGAGCACCAGAATTTCGTCATCCAGGTACTGGAGAATTACAGGGACTTCATCGGTCCGAAGTGAGAGAGACACCACCCGGTCGACCCCGGCGGGACGCAACACGAGTACCCCTCCCCGGGGTACATTTGACCTTTCCTGGCCGTTCAGAGGCTGTCCATGCTTATGCCGCGGAATTCCTGGGATATGTCGCCGATCTCCTTGACGCCGAAGGCAGTCTGGACAGCGGTTATCTCGAGCTGCGCAGCGACATCGCACATGTAGTCGAGGATGTCCACCGAGAGTTCCTTGTGCTGCTTGCTCTTGCGGAGCTGGTCGATCAAAAACGCGAGTTTTTCAGGGGGTTCCATCCGTATCTTGGCGAGGCTCACGACGCACATGAAGATCCGGGTGAGGTTCCTGTCCGTCCCCGTAATCGTATCGAAGAAGTTTTTCACTATCTGCGCTTGGTAAACTTCGCCACCCATTGCAATAGAGCGGTTACTGTTCCAACTATATAAACCTATTTCCCAAACAAGGCCATATTTCACCGGTTTTTCGCAGAAAAATGTTATTTGGCGGTACTTACGATCCGGATGATGTCGCCGTCCTTCATCTGGTACGTGTCCTTGACCCGCATGTTTGTCCGGGCATCCACCGCGTACAGGAAGCCCTTGCCGATATCCGTATGGACCTGGTACGCAAGGTCCCGGGGTGTGGATCCCTCCCTCATCAGGAATGCGTCCGGCAGGATCCTGCCCTGGGAGTCCGAGAACCTGTGCTCGTCCTCGACGGGATAGACAACGATCATGCGGAGGAGGTCCCGGACTGCACGGTTGATCGCCTGCTGGACACCGGTCCCGCCGTACTTCTCCATGACCTGTGCGATCGTCCGGAGCCCTGTCTTCTGGGCGGGGGAGAGGACCTCTTCCCGCACGACCGAGAACGAGGGGTCGCCCGGCTGGTACCTGACGAGACCGCCAGCCGCCGCGTTCCGGAGTGCAAGTTCCCCCGCAGCGGTCGCGAAGGTGAGGCCTGCAGCCCGGAGCCTCGCGACGAGGTCTTCGGGTGCAATATCGACGCGGTTCCCGACGGTCAGCATGGGCTTGCTGATGCGGACCACCTCCTCGCAGAACCTGATGAGCGCTGCCTGGTCCGCGTGCACCAGGTCGATTCCAGCGGTCCGTTCCGCGTCCATGATATCTTCGGGTGTGACTTTCAAGCCCGTGAAGACCTCCGATATCGCGCGGTGGATGGGATACGCCTTTGACTGGGCCTGCCTCTGGAGCTTCTGCCAGTGCTTGTCCAGTATCCCGAATATCCACATCGTCATTTCGTTCTTGACGAACTCGATGTCCTGCAGGGGGTCGTGGCTCCCTGTCTCCACCGGGTTCCCCTCGGAGTCCGAGGAGCCGCTCGCGTCAACGACATGGATGATGGCGTCTGCCTGCCGGAGGTTGTCGAGGAACTGGTTCCCGAGGCCCTTTCCCTTGTGGGCTTCGGGGACGAGACCCGCCACGTCGATGAGGTTGACCGGGACATAGCGGATACCCTCTGTGCAGTGGCCGCAGGAAAGCCCCAGTCCGCGGCAGGGACAGTCAGTCCTGTAATAAGCCACGCCGAAGTTGGCATCGATCGTGGTGAAAGGGTAGTCCGCTATCTCGGCATGGGCCATCGTTGCTGCCCGGAAGAACGTGGACTTCCCGCAGTTGGGCTTCCCGGCAAGAGCAAGCGTGATCATAGCAATTCCCTTTACCTTCCACCACCTAAAACATTAGTGCCCTATGTCATACCAGAAAAAGTCCACCTATTATTTCGATGCCCCAGGTCCTGCGAATACGCGGGACTGTGCAGAAATCGCCCTCGAGAGGGCCCGCGAACTCTCCATCGGGAAGGTGCTTGTCGCGAGCACCACGGGAAAAACGGCAGAGGAGTTCCACCGGGTCTTCCAGGGGACAGGTGTCAGCCTTGTCATCGTCACCCACGTCGTCGGGTTCACCAAGCCGGGCGAATGGGAATTTTCGAAAGAGACTGCCCGGAGGCTGGAGAGTTCGGGTGTCACGATCGTCACGGGGACGCATGCCCTGTCAGGCCTCGAACGGGCGTTCTCCCGGTCGGCGAAGGTTGGTGGCGGCTCCAGGACGGAGGCCGTTGCTGAAGCGCTCCGGAGGGTCGTATCCGTGGGGTTGAAAGTGGCAGTCGAGTGCACGCTCATTGCGGCGGACCAGGGGGTCGTCTCCCCTGGAGAGGAGGTGATCGCGGTCGGGGGGACGGCGAGCGGAGCCGATACTGTCTGCGTCATCCGGCCTGCCCATACCTCCTCTTTCTTTGACCTGCAGGTCAGGGAGATCGTGGCAATGCCGCGGGACAGGTGAAGGGATGGTCCTTGCCGCGCTGGCAGAGGCGGTATCGACCCTCTTGAGAAACCCCGTGCTCTGGATTCCCGGCATTGCTGCAGGGATTTTCGCTGCAGGGAACGTCGTCCTGCAGTATTCCATGGG
>JAPXNX010000102.1:0-4867 GCA_033811795.1 Methanolinea sp.
CGCCGAGGAACCGTGCGGCTTGTGCCATCAGAGTCGAGACCTCGAACGGGAAGATGATCTTTGTCGCCTGGCCGTCTGCCATTGTCTTCAGTGCATCGAGCGAGAGGACGGTGATCGCCCTGCGGTCGAGCGGCTGCGCCCCGACCGAGAGGATACGCAGTGACTGGGCTTCGCCCTGGGCCTGGAGGATACGCGAGATCCGCTCCCCCTCGGCCCGGAGGACCTTGCTCTGCCGGTCGCCCTCGGCCTCGAGGATCATGCTCCTCTTGGCTCCCTCGGCCTTGAGGATGGCAGACCGCTTCTCGCCGTCCGCCCGAAGGATCGCTGCACGCCGGGCCCTCTCGGCAGCTGTCTGCTCCGTCATGGCCTGCTTGACCGCCCCGACAGGGTCAACCTCCTTGATCTCGACGCGCTCGACCTTGACACCCCACTGGTCTGTCTCCCGGTCGAGGATATCGCGGAGTTTCGTGTTGATGACATCCCGGTTGTATAGGATCTCGTCCAGCTCCATGTCGCCGATGATGCCGCGCAGGCTCGTCTGAGCGAGCGCCACGGTCGCCATCCGGTAGTTCGCCACTTCGAAAAACGCTTTTTCGGGGTCTATCACCCTGATGTAGACGATGGCGTCCACGTTGGTCGGCGAGTTGTCCTTCGTGATGACTTCCTGGGACGGGACATCCATGACCTGGGTCCGGAGGTCCATCTTCATGACGTTCGTGATCACGGGGAATACCCACCGGAAGCCGGGATTCATGCGGCCGGTATACCGGCCGAGCCTGATGGCGAGCCCCTGCTCGTAGGGCTGGACGATGACAACCCCGCGGGCGAAGATGATCACGATCGCAATTATCAGAAAGAACGTGACAAGTGTCTCGACAGCTACCATTTCTTTATCTAACCTCCTCTACGACGACATGTACACCCTCGGCCGAGATTATCCTGACCGTCGCGCCCACGGGGATCTCACCCGCGTTGCTCCGTGCGCTCCATTCCTGGCCGGACACGAGGACCTTCCCGGAGAGCTCGCCAGCGACGACCTTTCGGGTGACACGCCCTTCCCTGCCCACGATGGAGTCCCGGCTGATAGTAACGGGCACGGTGTCTCCCGGGTTGATCCGTCGGTACAGCCAGATCGTGACGAGCGAGACGATCACTGCGGAGACGACTCCCACGACGAGCCCGAGGGGCCCTGAGAATACATCAACTCCAAGGAGGATCATCGCCCCGAGGATGACCATCACAGTTCCCGGGACCGCGATGAAGAAGCCGGGGTTCGAGGCCTCTATCACGAGGAAGATCGTCCCGAGAATGATCAGGATCCAGCCAAACGAGAGGCCCAACATCTCAACCATGAAAGCGTATTGGTCGCCGGGCAGGAAATACATTTACCCCGGGAGGACAGGCTCGCCGGAGCCTGCAGCGATGGAGTGGGATGGGTCTACGACGGAGTGCCACAGCGGCGATCTGTGCAGGGAATTCCGGTAACTTCAAATTTTTCCCGGTCGAAAAAATACTCACCATGGGCGATTCTGTCGGGGACAAGATACGCGGTTTTTTATTCAGCCCAACCCTGGCGTTCCGGCGGGCCAAGGACGAGCATCCGGGAGAGACGATTACCTGCCTGGTCATCCTCGCGGTCTTCTATTCCGTCATGAGCACCTTGCTGACGATCCTCGAGATCTTCATTCACCCTTTTGCCGGGTTCTCCTTTAGCGAGCCGGGACGGGTCGAACCTATCGTTATTGCGTCCTGGCTACTCAGCATCCTGGTGTTGACTCTCACCCTGGCAGTGGTCTTCGGGCTCGTCCTCCATGTCTTCGTGTACCTGGTCGGGGGGAGGAAGGGCTTATGGCAGACAGAAAAGTCTGTCTTCTACTCCCTCACCCCGATGTTCGTCCTCGGGTGGATACCCGTTATCGGGTTCACTGTCGGGGGAATATGGTCGCTCGTCCTCGGGATCATCGGGATCCGTGAACTCCATGGTCTCGGGGACACGAAAGCCGCCATCGCCATGATCCTCGCCCTCGTCCTCTTCGCAGCGATTGCCGTCCTCACATGCGGGGACCTGCTGCTCGTTGTTGCATCCCGTATCCAGATTACAGCCTGATACTATTCCAACAAGTCAATTTTTATCGCCCGGGATGCAGATGACCCATTTTTTTACATACGGAGCATCGCCACTTTCTTCCCGCGGGGCACCCCCACCTCGTCGGCGATGGGGTCGCACTTGACTGCCATCAGGTACGCTACGGGGAAAAGCCCACTGCACTCCGAGAGCGACTCGTAGTTTGCCATCCCCTTAGATATGGCGAGCGTGCATGTGTCCATGGCATGGGCGAGGTCACCGGGCATGCGGTCCGGCCTGACGCCGAGTTCGCACCCGCATCCCGTCGTGGTGATAGTGTCGGCAAACCTCTCCATGTGCAGGGCGTGTGCATCGGCACGCGTCGCATCGTTGAGGATGGGCTCCTCGCGGACGGCAACCGTGATCCGCGACCCTCTCCGGGAGAGGAACTCGACCAGGAGGCGGTCGAAGACGATCTCCCCGCAGTTGTCCGTGAAGTAGACCACCCGGTCGGCGAGGGGCAGTATCCTGTCGGTATCGTCGATAAAGAGGCCCTGTGCGAACTCCTCGTCGAAGTAGCGAGCGAAGTCAGGTTCCACGGTGTGCGAAAGAACCCCGAAATCGAAGGTATTGCCGATAACGCTCGCGGTCACGTAATCGCGGAAAGTCTTCAGGCGGGGCCGGACCGACCTGCAGACCTCCATCGCCGCTCTCGTGCTCCCTTCCTTGAGGGCTGCAAACGGGTCGCTGTTCCCGAGCCTCGCGTAGGCGTGCCGGTGGAGGATGCTCGCGACCTCCGGGTGCAGCAGGTTTTTCCCCTTCAGTTCGTCGAGCATCCTTGCGCACTCGTCCCGTATCTCCCTGCCCAGGGCCGGGTCTGCGTTGCAGAGTTCGCACTCGAGGGAGACTCGCGAGAGGAGGCAGGGGTAACAGCGCTGATCCCATCTCATGGTCGCACCAAAAATTACCGTTCATGGGGCCACTGCGATTTGAACGCAGGTCAGAAGACCCCCAGTCTCCTAGGATGGCCAGGCTACCCTATGGCCCCGGTTCTGTTCGGGGAAACGTCCGTCTCCCAGCCCAAAACGGGTATATCGCCGTTCAAAATCCAAAATATCACCATTCAGGGCTATACAATGTATGGAGGGAATGCGTAATAAAACATCCCATCGAAAATCACCTGCCGGGAGGGGGGGAATGGGGCGGACCCCGGTGAAACGGCGAGCCGGGATGCCAGGCAGCACTCTCTTCCCTGCCAGGTCTCGGGGCGGGTGCCCTGTGATCATGAATATCAACACAAAGGGTGAATACACAATAGGTAACTACAGCAGGTTGTCGGTGCAGGGCGCAAAGTCGGTGAGATACACATGCTGAAGGAGAAGGTAAATGCGTACATCGGTAAGATAAGGGCAATCGATGGTGTCAAGGGGTGTGCCCTCATCTCCCGCGACGGAATCATGCTTGGCCAGTCGATAGAGGGGGATTTCAACGAGCCCTGGCTTGCGGCAATGTGCGCTACCCTCTTTGCATCAGCGGAATCTGTATCGGGGATCCTGGGGATTCCCTCCCCGGAGGATGTCTGGGTCCGCGGAGGGGACTCCTCTCTCGTGGTGCTCGGGGCAGGCGAGAAGGTCCTCGTCGTTGTCGTGGGCAAGAGAGGTTTAGAGAGCATGGAAGGAGCCCGGAGACTCGAAGCCATCGCCAGGGAGATCGGGGGGTCTTTCTGATGTACACCATAATGGTCATCGATGACAGCCCGTTCATCGTCGATATCTTCGTCACCATGCTCCAGAGGGGGGGTTACCAGGCGGTTGCAGCCTATGGGGGGGAGGAGGCCCTTGAAATCCTCCATACGGTGAAGCCCGACCTCATCCTCCTCGACATCATGATGGAGCCCATGGACGGGTGGGAGACCCTGATGCGCATCAAGAACGACCGCGAGCTGAAGGACATCCCTGTCATGATGCTCACCGCCAAGCAACTGACTCCGAACGAGGCGCAGGAATACGGGATCTACATCGAGGATTATGTCATGAAGCCCATCACCCACAAGGAGCTCTACGAGGCGATAGAGGCCCAGCTGAACCGCAGGAGGGAGGTGGAGCTCGACCTGGAGAAGGCGCGGGAGGCAGGAGTCGACGAGAGGGTCATCCAGAACTACCGGCGCCTCCGCAGGAGCATCGATATCAACAAGCGCCTCCTCAGGATCCTCGAGAACACGTACCGCATTGGCGAGGGCAGGGAAACGGAGGACGACGATATCACCATGGCGATCCGCAACATGGCAATGAACGTCAAGTTCCAGGAGGAGCAGCTGGAAAACCTGCGGAACTCTTTCCTGGCCAGGCCGGCGCCTGCGTAAAAATACCCGGGCCCCCTTCGACGGAGGTGGCCGGTCGTCCCATCCTGGTGAACTCTCCATGGGGCAATAGCCGCGTTGCTGGAGGCAGGAACTGCCTATCCTTCAAGTATACCGGATTCTATCGCACGTTCCCGCGTCCGCACGAGTGCGGCGATGGCATCCTCCCTCTTCTGGTCCACGGCGTGGACCCTGGAAAACTCGAGGAACCTCCGGCACGTCTCCGCAGGGAGCCTCTCCTCTGCATGCCTGCAGACCAGGGGGTAGGTCCTGTCAGGGAAGTAGAGCGACCGTGCGGAAGCGAGGAGCTCCTCCTCCTCGCCCGCGGTGATGATGCCTGACTCCCTTGCCTTCCGGAGCGTGCAGCGGATGTTGATGAGCGGCTCCGATAGGGGGGAAAAGTTCTCCGGGTCGTAGACGAGCGCGACTTCGTCGTCGGAGAC
>JAPXNX010000103.1:0-4863 GCA_033811795.1 Methanolinea sp.
CTCTTCGCGCGTGCCGTCAGGAACGCCCCGGGGGCCACCGTCCCGATGCAGACCACGTTCACGAGCGGGTTCCCGGAAAAGTCCGGGTCGAAGCAGAGGTCTCCCCGGACGACCGGCACCCCGATGCAATTGCCGTACCCCCCTATGCCGGCCACCACGTGCTCGAACAGGTACCTGTTCTTCTCATTCTCAAGCGCCCCGAAATAGAGGGGGTCCATGAGGGCGATCGGCCGGGCCCCCATGGAGAGGACGTCCCTGACAATGCCACCCACGCCCGTCGCCGCACCGTCATGGGGGTCCACGTAACTGGGGTGGTTGTGGCTCTCCATGCTCACCGCGAGTGCGGTCCTGTCGTTGAAACGGACGATCGCCGCGTCGTCGCCAGGACCGAGGAGGATACCGGGGCCCGTGGTCGGCAGTGTTTTCAGGAGCGCCCGCGTCGAGCGGTAGCTGCAGTGTTCACTCCAGAGGTTTTCAAAGCAGGCGAGCTCCACGTCGGTCGGTTCACGGCAAAGTCCGTTCCTGATCTGTTCGAGGTCCCGGGCAGATAGCATGCAGGGAAATTTTCATGCTGCACTCACAAAAAGCCAGCGGGCGTTCCGCGGGCGGAGGCATTTTTACCCGGGCGAACCTATAGAAAACCAATGGCGGAATCTTATGAGACGCTCCTGAAGAAGGCATATGCACACGTCACGGAACCGACCGAGTCCACGGAACGGTTCTCCGTTCCCGAGGCCAGGTCCTACATCGAGGGAAAGACCACGGTCCTCGAGAATTTTGCGGAGATCGCGGACACCCTCCGGCGCGACCGCGACCACCTGATGAAGTTTCTCCTCGGAGAACTCGGTACTGCAGGAAAGATCGACGGAACGAGGGCCATATTCAACGGGAAATTCGAACCTGCACTCGTCAACTCCCTCATCAAGTCCTATACCGAGGACTACGTCATCTGCTCGGAGTGCGGCAGACCGGACACCCGCCTCGTCAAGGACGACCGCGTCCTCCTCCTCCGGTGCGATGCGTGCGGGGGCCACAGGCCCGTTCGGAAACGGAAGGCACGCACGGAGCCGGTCGTCAACGAGGTCACCGAGGGCGCGATCCTCGACGTGGAGGTCCAGTCCGTGAGCCGGAGGGGCGACGGCGTCGTGAGGATGGGCAAGTACATCCTCTACATCCCGGGCGGAAAACCGGGGCAGAAGGTCAAGATCAGGATCACGAGGGTCTCGGGTTCGATCGTCTTCACCGAGCGGCTCCCCTCCTGACGACAGGAATGGGCTTACCGTGCCATGGGAAGGCCTCTCCTTCCCACGGAACGGGGAAAAAGGTACAATTCAAAAAAAGAACAGAACTTCACTTTTTTGGCTTTGCCTTGACGGTAGTGCTGACGCTCTCGAGGAGGTCGTCGCACGTCCGGGAGATGCGCTGGCATGCTTCCGAGATAACCTGGAGCGGGTCCTTCTCCCCCTTCGTGGTGACCAGGAGTTCCGGGTCCGAGAACTGGAACTTGATGAGGTACCTGGCGGTATCGACGTCCGGGTCGGCCAGGATCTCCTCGGTAAGGACGTTCATGAACGTGTGACCCTCTCCCTGGATGAGAAGTTTCACTTTGTCTTTCGTCAGTTCAAGGATCTTTATATTCATCCACCTATGAATGAGAACTGGAATCCTATATAGATATGGATAACGGGAGATGGCAGTCTCCCGGAGGGCATCTATGCCCGCATCTTTCAGAAAAAGAACTCTTCGCGGTCCCTGCCCAGGTTCGGGAGGCCCCAGGGCACGTGGTGGCTCAAATGCACACACCGGAAGTCTGCGGCACCCAACTCGCCTGCGAGGGCGCATGCCTCTTCGTAGTTCATGTGCTTCGGGACATGGAGCCTGCCGGGGAGGAGTGCATCGACGAGGAGCAGGTCTACCCCGGCCAGGGCCTCCATGGTCCGCTCCGGTATGTCCCTGTTCGTGTCGGACGTGTAGCCGATGCGCACGCCCCCTGCTGAGATGAGGAGGCCGCAGGTGTACATGGGAGGGTGGCAGACGGGCAGGAACGTCCACTCGATGCCGTGGAGGACAAACGGTTCGTACTCCCGGACCGCGTGCCCGGAAAAGCCGAGAAATGAGAAGATCTTCCCGCAATATTCCATCACGGGGGGCGGGGCGTAGACCGCGGGCGGCTTCTGGACCCGGTAGAACTCGCCGAACCCCATGAAGTGGTCGTAGTGGCCGTGGGTCCAGAGAACCTCGTCGATGCGGGGTGACCCGTTCTCCAGGAGCTGGCGCCGGAGGTCAGGCCCGGTGTCGACAAGGACGTTGTGGCCGGACTCCGTGACCAGCAGCGAAGTCCGGAGCCTCTCTTGCCCTGACTCCTTTGCCCACGAACACTGGGGGCAGGAACATCCGACACGCGGCGTCCCGATAGCGTCGCCTGTCCCGAGGAGGACGACCTTCATCCCTATGCCAGCCAGTTCTGGGATCGGATCGTGTTCCGGTTCTTCACGATATCGATGCCACACTCGATGTCAGCAGGCCCTATCTCTTCCCGCCGGTCCATGAGGGCCGAGAGGAGTGCTTCCTTGACCATGATGCGCAGGTCTGCTCCCGAGAAGCCGTCTGTCCTTTCGGCGAGTTCCGAGAAGTCACAGTTGCATTGGAGGCCGGCCGAGATCTTCCGCAGAATCGCATGGCGCATCTCCCGGTCGGGGAGCCCGAATTCCACGACTTCGTCGAAGCGCCGCCAGGCTGCACCGTCGAGAAGCTGGGGGTGGTTCGTTGCCCCGATGAGGAGGACGCCGTGGCGTACGAGGCTCACCTGGTCGATGTTCTTGAGCAGGGAGTTGACGGCCCTCTTCATGGCCCCGTGGTCGTCGGTGACCCTGCTCTTGGCCACGAAGTCGAACTCGTCGATGAAGAGGATGCAGGGGGCAAGGCTCTTTGCGAGTTCGAAGATCCGATCGATGTTCTTAGAGGTCTCGCCCAGGTACTGGGACGTGATCATCGAGAGGCGCACTTCTAGGAGGGGGAGGTGGAGCTTCCGCGAGAGGGCAAGGGCAAGGGACGTCTTTCCAGTGCCCGGCGGGCCTACGAAGAGGAGTTTCCCGACCTCGTGGATTCGGTGCCTCTGCAGTACCTCCCTGTTCGTCCGTGCGACCTGTATCTTCCTGATGGTGTTCTCCTGCGTGGGAGTGCACACGAGGTCTTCAAAGTCCTGTTCGACCTCCTCCGGGGCGCTGATGATGACGAGGTCAAGGGCCCCCTTCAGGCGCTCGTCAGCTGCAAGCAGTTGTGAAATGCGCGCCTGGAGGAATGCCCTGGTGTCCTCGACAGGGGGGTTTTTCATGCGCACGTCCTCGTAGGAGACGCGGGTCGATTCTAAGCCGCTGAAAAAATAGGCGAGGGCCGGATTCTTCTCGACGATGGGAAGCCCCCCGTTCCTGAGGAACCACCGTGCAGCAGGCTCGAGGGTCGTCACCCTGATGCGCTGTCCAAACTCCTCGCACGTGACGACCGGTGTCTCCTGCAGTTTCCGGCACGCATCGGTGATGCCAAGCCCCTTCCGGATCATCCCCTCGCTGACGTGCACGGGGCGCTTCACATCCACGCAACCGTCGACCCCGAAGATGACCCTGCACTCCGGGGTCAGGTCGTTTGCATCCAGTGCAGGGCGCGTATTGAAAATTTCGGCGGTGAGGACGATCTCCATGAGCTTGAGGATCTCATCGTCAGCAGGCATGTCTATAACTTAATTCATTGCTTCTGGAATTGTTTAAGAGTATCTCACCGGGTCGTCACGAGGCACCCGTCGCCCGTGACGATGAGCGTATGCTCGGCCTGAGATACCAGGGACCCGGGGGTATCTGCAAGGACAGGGTACCTGCGGAGGATGCCTTCTCTCGCAAGAGAGGCGAGCGGGATGTCCGGGTGGGGGTCCGAGAGCCACCGGCGCGAGAATGGCATGCCCCTGCGTTCGCGCACCTCCTCGAGCAGCCTCCTCGCCGCGGGGAGACGGACCGGCCTCGCCGCGACCTGCTGGAATATTTCGGCCCGCGGCTTCTCGCTCACCTGGCCAGAGCCCGTCGTGGCAAATGGTTCTATCGCCACGACCATCCCCTCGCACAGGACCGCCCCGCCCTGGAACCCGACGTTCGGGATGTTCGGCGGCGTATGGATCATGTAGGGGGAAAGGCCGTGGCCCGTGAGGTTCGCCACGGGGCGGAGACCCCTGGACTCTATGGCCTGCTGGACGAGAGCCCCGAGTTCCCCGGTGGTCACGCCGGGGCGGACGCGATCCAGGGCGCGTTCGAGGCCTTCCCGTGACGCCTCGACGAGCCCGCCGTGGTCGCCGAGGTCGACTGTCGTCGCGCAGTCCGCGATATGCCCCTCGAGGTGGACGCCGAGGTCGATCTTGACGACGTCTCCATGCTCAAAGACCCTCTCGTCGCCCCGCGAGGCGGTATCGTGCGCCGCGTCCTCGTTCCGCGAGACGTTGAGGGGGAATGCGAGCCCGGCCCCGGCGTCGATGACCATCCCCTCGACTCTCTCCACGAGGGAGAGTACCGGGACACCCTCCCGGACCTCACGCGTACCCTGGGCGAGCACCCTCGCCGCCACCTTCCCGGCCTCGATATACAGGTCCATCTCCGCGTCGTCCATTGTCACCGCCTCACAGGACCAGGTCCCTCCCGAAGCGGGTGAGGGAGGAGAAACCGCTCTGCCCAACCACGCCCGTGTTCTCGAGGCGAACCCCTCCCGTCCCCGGGTAATAGAGACCGGGCTCGTTCGTCACGACGCTGTTTGCCTTCAGTTCACCGCCCGACGGCCCGAGTCCCGGCAGCTCGTGGACCTCGAGACCGACGCCATGCCCGAGGC
>JAPXNX010000104.1:0-4856 GCA_033811795.1 Methanolinea sp.
CAGGGCAAACAGGCTGCCCGGTATCCAGAAGAACACCAGCGGCCGGCGAAGGCTGATGACCCTGACGATACTTATCAGGACGGAGACGCCGTGGGAGACCGGGTTCTCACTCGATGTTCCCTCGATGTCGTAGCGAACCCGGATCGGCACCTCGGCAACCTTAAGGCGGTGGTCGCTTGCCTGGACCTGGATCTCAGGGCCCGTGCTCATCCCCTCGCCGGTGGGGTGGATCACCTCGATCGCCCGGGGGCCGTAGGCCCGAAACCCGCTCTGGGAGTCGGTGATCGCAAGACCGTTGCTGGCGAGGGTGATAGCAACGTCGAGCACCTTCATCCCGACCTTCCTGTAGGCAGGCACCGCTTTGCTATTGCCGTCCAGGAACCGTGAGCCGATCACAACATCATTCCCCTCGCTCCCGCAGCGCGGCAAGCAGGTCCGGGATCTCGGCAGGGTCGTGCTGGCTGTCGGTATCGATGATGACCAGTTCCTCGACGCAGAGCCTCCGGGCGGTCGAAAAGATCGTCTGGAGTGCGCCGCCGTAGCCGCGGTTGGTCTCGTGGCGGACGACGATAGCCCCAAAGTCCTCTGCGATCGCGGCCGTCTCGTCGGTCGACTCGTCGTCGACGACAAGGACGGCGTCGGCATGCCGCCGGGCGCCGAGGACGGTCTTTGCAATCGCCGTCTCCTCGTTGTGAGCGGGTATCGCGACAAGCGTCCGGATGGAGCCGGTGGATGAGCCATCAGGCTCGTTGGGGGCGTTGACGGATGCGGGGGTATGTGGAAGATGTGCGCTCATTGGGGTCCCTCCTATGGGGCAGGGCCACTCGCGGGATTGGAAAACGCCTTGAGTTCTGGGGATTGAGCAGGGGATCGGGTCATGGGGCACCTGGAGGTTAATCGCAGCCGGAGGCGGCTCGTTGGTTAGGAAGTCTATCGGAGAAAATGTAGAAAAATTTATTGGTCTAAAGGCGGAGAAAGGCTGGGAGAATTGCGAGCGAGAGCGGCCGGCTGCGGGAGGAGGGCGGCGGAGGGTGCTGGTGGTATTTTTGGGAGAGGTGCATGGCGCGGTAGAAAAATGTTTTGAGTGATACCGGGCTTAAAAATACCGGGATAACAGATAGGGTATAGTGACAATTCAGCCACTAACCTCCCTCTCTGGCAAATCAAGAATACGCTTCGCTTTCATCTTATCACTATCGTTCCTGTGATTATATCGCCAAACGTACTCCCCCAAGTACAACGGTAATTTCTCTCGTCGTATTCCTCCTTAAGAAGCAAGTTTCCGTTTCAGATAACCCCAGAATCCTTCTAGTCCATTGATATGGTTCCCTTTTTCCGTCGCTATACTGTCTCTCTCTGTGACTCACCAACCGATGAACAAATCCTTGCGATGCGATACCGGTGCATGCCCCCGGGGTATCGGAACAGACGATGGATCCGGGAGAGACCTGTTGGGTTAGGAGTGGTTGCAGTGTCCCGGCCTCGACATCATTCACAACTTCTGCCCAGACAGTCCCATTGCGACAGAGGGTTCCAAATACTGGTTGCTTCTTTGTGCCTCCTCCTCGTTTTGTTCCCGCATCCCTGGCGATCTTGCGCTTGTTCTTCCATTGGCCTCCAGGGCAGGGTCCCGGAGAAGATATCCGGAACACACACTTCTGGCAGCACATGAGAATGGAGCGGGGTTATCCGGGGCAGGGTCCCGGAGAAGATATCCGGAACATCTTGTGTAAGAGCTCGCCGTATTAAGAAAAGAGCCCGCAACACTAGTTTTCGTTCAATTGAAGTTCGATTTGCTATATCCTGGCTAATACCCAAAACACCATGATGTGAGCATCAGGCCCAACAGATGAAAATTTTATTCCTCCCCCGTTTGAGTTTCGGCAAGTGAATCAGTCAATTTTCATGCCAAATCACTGCAGAATGTTGGATTCCCCGTTGTTTCGTTGTCATCCCCGTTGGCAGTTTCGTCCTGTCTCGAAAAACCGTCGGCCGGGTCTTCACGGGTTCGGTCATCAACCCCTCGACGGAATACTCTCCCTCTTTTGACGGGTTCCTTGAGCATCAGGAGCAACCACATGCGGAGGATGAGCGAAAAGAAACAGTAGAGGTCATCCCAGCGATCGTCGGCAATGCATCGGTGTCATTTTTTAACATCGGGAAACCCTCCTCTACCACGCCCTTGCACTTGTAAAGAGGCAGTAACTTATCCCGTTAAAAGAATACCGGAAGGTTAGCCATGGGCTCCCCCCTGGTTGGAGCCCCGCCCCACCTTTCCGGAATCATTATCTCCCGCCATTCATTACATATACGAAAAAGTAAGCCATTCGGGGGATTTCTCCTGATCCAGCTCGGCACGTGTTTCCTGGGTGAGGGGTGCAGGGTCTTTGACCCGGTGACGATAGGCTTTCCCTCCCGCGAGTTTCTCGGGACAGATACCTACCCCGGCACGACGATCGGGAAGAACGCGGTCTTAAGGCCGGGCCTCGTCATCTACTGCCAGGTCGGGATCGGGGACGGTTTCCAGTCGGGGCACAACGTCCTGATCCGCGAGAAGATGCGGATCGGGCACAACGTCTCCATCGGCTCGTCGTGCGTCATCGAGGGGTACGGGACCATCGGGGACAACGTCCGGGTCCAGAGCATGGCGTTTATCCCGATGCACACGGTTATCGGGGACGGTGCCTTCATCGGGCCGTCGGCAGTCCTGGCCAACGACCGCTACCCGCCGGGCGGAAAGCCGGAGCTTAAGGGGCCCGTGATCGGGGACAACGCCGTGATCGGGGCCAATGCGACAATCTTGCCAGGTGTCACCATCGGGGAGGGGGCCTTTGTCGCTGCAGCGGCAGTGGTGACGGCGGACGTCCCCCCAGGCATGATGGCGATCGGTGCGCCGGCCCGGACCAGGGAGCTCCCTGCAGGGATGAGGGGTGGCCGGCCGTGATCCCGGTGGGGAAGCCCTGCCTTGCCGGGGAGGAGGAGCAGGCAGTCACCCGTGTCCTCAGGTCAGGGCTCCTCGCCCAGGGGCCCGAGACGAGCGCCTTCGAGGGGGAGTTCGCCCGGTACTGCGGGACCGCCCACGCAGTCGCCGCCAGTTCCGGGACGGCAGCCCTCCATGCGACCCTGCGTGCCCTCGGGATCGGGGAGGGCCACGAGGTGATCGTGCCGTCCTTCACCTTCTTTGCGACCGCGTCGTCGGTCTGCATGTGCGGCGCCCGCCCGCGGTTCGGCGACATCGACCCAGACACCTACAACCTCTCCACGGAGAGTGTCCAGGAACTGCTCTCTCCCCGGACGCGGGCAGTCATCGGCGTCCACCTCTTCGGGCAGCCCTGCGACGCAGCCCCGCTGCGGGAGATATGCAGCGACTGGGGCATCACGTTCATCGAGGACGCGGCCCAGGCCCACGGCGCCGAGTACCACGGGAAGAAAGTGGGCGGCCTCGGCATCGCCGGCTGTTTCTCCTTCTACCCGACAAAGAACATGACCACAGGGGAGGGGGGGATGGTCACCACGGACGACGCCACGCTCGCTCGGAGTATCCGGGTCATCGCCAACCACGGCCAGGAAGAGAAGTACGTCCACGCATGCATCGGGTACAACTACCGCATGACCGACATCGCGGCAGCCATCGGCAGGGAGCAATTAAAAAAGCTCGACCGGTTCAACCGCCGGCGCCAGGAGACCGCGGCGTATTACGACTCCCGCATCCGGGGCGACGGGCTGGTCCGCCCGTTCACCGGCCCGGGCGTGACCCACGTCTACCACCAGTACGTCGTCAGGGTCACGGACGAGTCCCGGCTCACCCGCGACGAGCTGGGCCGGTACCTCGGCGACAGGGGGATCGGCACGGCGGTGCACTACCCTGTGCCCCTCCACAGGCAGCCCGCGTTTGCAGCACTCGCACGGGGGACCCGGTGCCCGGTTGCAGAGGAGTGTGCACGGACCGTGCTCTCCCTCCCCGTGCACCCGGGCGTGACAGGCGCCGAACGCGACTACATCTGCAAAACGATCTCGGAGGTGCTATAAAGGGATGGACGTCGGTGTCATCGGGGTCGGGGTGATGGGGAAGAACCACGTCCGCGTGTACTCGGAACTGAAGAGTGCGGGCGACGTGTACATCTATGACCAGAACGGGGACGCCGCAAGGGAGGTCGCCCGCGTGTACGAGGCGACGCCGTGCCCGACCCTCCGGGACCTCCTGGGGAGGGTCGATGCCGTCAGCGTCTGCGTCCCGACCCCGTTTCACAGGGCGGTCGGAGGGGAGGTGCTCGGCGCAGGCGTGCACATGCTGATGGAAAAGCCCCTCTGTGCCACGGCGGCGGAGGCAGGGGAGCTCGCGGGGAAGGTGGAGCGCGGCCAGGTCGCGGGCGTGGGGCACATCGAGCGGTTCAACCCGATCGTCGGCGAGGTCCGGAGGATCGTCCGGGACCCGGTCTTCGTGGAGATGAACCGGCACAACCCCGCGTCGTCCCGGCCCATGGGGTCCTCGGTGATCGAGGACCTGATGATCCACGACCTCGATATCCTCCTCCACGTCCTCCTCGGGGACGGCTACGACCTCTCGGCTGCCGGGGACCTGGACGCGGCATCGGCACTCTTCCGGTACGACGGCACGGCGGCGTTCGTTTCGGCGAGCAGGAAGGCGTCCAAGAAGATCCGCAGGATATACATCGAGGAGGACGAGTTCACGCTCGAGGGCGACTTCATGAACCAGGAGATCTTCACCTACTACAAGCCCGGGCAGTACGGGTCTGAGAACGAGCGGTACGTCCAGGAGAACATCATCGAGAAGGTGATGGTGAACAAGGTAGAGCCCCTCAAGGTCGAGCTCGCCACGTTCCTCGACTGTGTAC
>JAPXNX010000105.1:0-4791 GCA_033811795.1 Methanolinea sp.
TTTCCCCGTCCAAAAGGCAGGCAGCCTTGACGCCGACGTGGCGTGGGCCCGGGCGAGAAAAAGCCCGTACGAGGTCGCCCTCCTCAGGAGGGCCGGGGAGATCCACAGGGCAGTCCTCGAAGGTGACGCCCCCGGCATCCTCCGGGAGGGGATGAGCGAGGCCGCGTTTGCAACCGCTGTCTATGCACGGATGGTCTCCCTCGGCCATCAGGGAATCGTCCGTTTCGGGAGTTTCAACACCGAGATCGAGGTGGGCCAGGTGGCATTCGGAGACAACTCACTCTACCCCACGTCTTTCAACGGCCCGGGGGGTTCCCGCGGGATGGGCCCGGCGGCACCCGTGCTGGGAGACCCGTGCCGGAAACTGAAACCAGGGGACCTGGTGTTCATCGACAATGCATGCATGGTGGGGGGGTACCAGACGGACAAGACCATGACCTACGTTTTCAGGGGTGCCGTTCCCCGGCAGGCCGAAGAGATGCACTCACGCTGCACGGGGATCATGGAGGAGATGGCGTCCATGCTCGTCCCGGGAGCAGTCCCATCCAGGATCTATTCCTCCGTCATCGAGGGCCAGGAACCGGGTTTCCTGGAACATTTCATGGGCCATGCCGAGCCGCCGGTCCGGTTCCTGGGTCACGGGGTCGGCCTCGCCGTGGACGAGCCGCCGGTCATCGCCCTGGGTTTTGACGAGCCGCTCGAGGAGGGGATGGCAATCGCCCTTGAACCGAAATACGCTTTTCCAGGCGTGGGGCTGGTCGGCATCGAGAACACGTACCTTGTCACACCCCATGGCGGAGAGAGCATCACCGGGGAGAATCCCGGGCTGATACCCATCCCCTGACCATCCGCCCTTCTTTTCTTCAAGGTGACAAAGACCAATTTACATATCAGTAATATTAGGATTATCAGTAAATTTTTAATAACAATATGTCAAACACCTTTTACACAAAAATCCCGCTGCACAGGATAGGCGGGGGAGAATAATTAGAATGGAGTTTCAAGATGTGATGAACAAGCGCCGTTTCAGATGCCTGCTGATGATAATGACAGTAGTTTTTTCATTCTCTGCAGGTGCTGCTGCAGCGGCGACGGCAGAGGAAGCAGCATCGTACGTGGGTGTGACCTCTGTCTCGCTAGAGCCCGAGGTCTTCATGCAGGACGATTCAGGGACAATTGTCGTCGAGGTTACGAACAGCGGTTCGGACCCGGTCTCGATTGCGCGGGCTGAGATCCTCTCCAGCGAGATACAGGTTCTCAATTACCAGACGTATGACTCGGTCGGGTCAATCGGTCCGGGGAACACGATGAAGTTCACGTTCCATGTCCGGGCAGAAATCACGGACGGCGTATATTTCCCGATGTTCTACCTGGACTTCACGAATGCAGGCAGCCTGCGCTATCCAATCGCCGTGGAAGTCGAATCTACACCAGTCTCAGTCAGCGTGGTCGATGCACCGGCTTCGTTCTCACCTGAGACCAAAAACAAAGTCACGATATCCGTGAACAATCCCCGCAAGGACACGGTCACCAGCGTGACCGTGACACCTGGGGGAGGGGGCATCAGGACTACCCAGGGGAGCATCTTCATCGGGACACTTGGGCCTGACGAGGGAAAAAGCGTGACTTTCGATGTCTGGGCAGACAGGGAGACAGACCTGGCATTTAACGTATCATACCGTAACGGGCTGAATACCCACCATTCCATCCTCACCGTGCCGGTCATGATAGGAGGAAGGGAGACTGCTGCTGAGCTCGTCGTGAACAACGTGGAGGTGACCCAGACTGGCTTCCTTGTCACGATCAGCGGCGATGTGACGAATGCGGGCCTCGAAGACGCGAAGGCAGTCAAGGTGACCGTCGGGAGCCCTGCAGAGCCCACCGATCCCAACCCGGTTTACGTGGTAGGGTCGCTCGAACCCGATGACTTCTCCAGTTTTGAGGTCACCTGCACTGTCCAGGGGGAGGCCGCCGTCCCGCTCGTGATCCAGTACCGCGACTCCGATGGCACAATCTTCGAAAAAACTGCAACCATATCTCTCCGCAACAGTGTTGCCGGTCCATCAGAAAGCGGTGCCCCTGCAGGAAACCTCCAGGGGTCGTCATTTAGCCAGCGCAGGCCGGGAGGGTTATTTGGTTTCGGCAACGGCGTCGGAAAGGTACCTGTGACCGGGATTGCGGTTGTCATCGTCGCTGCTGTCCTGGTGCTTGTGGCATGGCGGAAGGGATACTTAGCCAAGGCAGCAGGTCTGATACAAAAGCGTAGGCAGGGATGAAAGGCTGTGCCGGAAAATCCGATAATTGAGCTTTTCGATGTGACCAAGGTCTATCCCCTGCCTGCAGGGGACGTCCTCGCCCTTGACCGGGTATCGATGGCGATCGGGGACGGGGAGTTCGTCGCCATCATGGGACCGTCAGGGTCGGGAAAGTCGACGCTCCTGAACCAGCTGGGCTGCCTGGACAGGCCGACTTCGGGGGACCTGCTTATCGGTGGCAGGAACACGAGGGAGATGAACGACAGGGAGCTGACAAACCTCCGCTTGAACACGATAGGTTACATATTCCAGCGTTTCAATCTCATCTCGCTCCTTTCGGCGTATGAGAACGTCGAGTTTCCCTTCCTGATGAAGCACAGGAAGCCGGATGGTTCAGGGCGGGTCGCAGCCCTCCTCTCGCAGGTGGGGATCGACAGTGCAATGGCAAAACACAAACCACCGGAACTCTCCGGAGGCCAGCAGCAGCGCGTGGCAATCGCCCGGGCTCTCATCAACGACCCGCGTATCCTCCTCTGCGACGAGCCGACCGGCAACCTCGACTCGGTTACCGGGCAGCAGATCATGGAGATGCTCACCGACCTGAACCGGAAGGGCAGGACGATCGTCGTCGTCACGCACGATCCCGGGGTAGCCAGGTATGCCCAGCGGACCATTACGGTCCGGGACGGGAGGGTGACATGAAGGACATCGTCCTGCAACTCTCGCTCAGGAACATCCGCATCCATTTTCTCCGGTCTGTGCTTGCAGCGCTCGGCATCGTGATCGGGGTCGTCGCCATCTCCTCCATGGGGATGATGGGTGCAAACATGACCCTCTCGGTGAAAGAGGAACTGTCCAAGATGGCCAACGTCGTGGTCATCACGGCAGCCTCCGGTTCCGGCGGTGGTCCCGGGGGATTTGGAGGCGGGAGCAGCGACGAAAAGATTTCAGAGGAAGAGTTTCGGGATATACAGAAGATTGGCGAGAAGTACGGGCTCGTATACGTGATTTACCGGGAATCGGACACAATCGAGGTCGGAGACAAGGGGGGACGATCGACCATCTATGGCCTCGACGAGGATGTGACGCGCCGGATATTCTCGCTTTCGGAAGGCGCTTTCCCGAAGAGCACCAGTTCCGTGATTGTCGGCCCTACCCTTGCCGACCGCTTTGACCTCAAGGTCGGGAGCCGAATCCAGATCGGGGACGAGGACGAGGGGCCTGCCACCACGGTGCGGGTCGTCGGCATCCTGGAGGAGAGGGGGATGTCGGCCGACATCAACTCCGACATGGCGATCATCGGGGGCGAGAAATTGTTCACGGGAATATATGGGAACGAAGGGGAGTACGACCAGGTCAACCTCATCCTCAACGATATCAACGACTCCCAGAAGGCCAGGACCGAGATACTCGATAAGATGAACCGGAAGGAAACGACCGTGAACGTCCAGGACAGCAGCAGGATGCTGGAGAGCATCACCTCGACGCTCGGGACGATGACGACCTTCGTGATGGCAATTGCCGGGATCTCGCTCCTCGTTGCCGCCACATCGATCTTCAACGTGATGATGATGTCCGTCACCGAGAGAGTCAGGGAGATTGGCATCATGAGGAGCATAGGCGCCCAGAAATCGGAGATACGCCGGATGTTCCTCTACGAGAGCATCGTTCTTGGAGTCGTCGGGGCAGTTATCGGGGCAGTCCTTTCCCTCGGTATAGGCTGGGTCGTTGTCCTTGCGATGGTGGGAAGCACTGACTACTTCTTCCTGCCTGAAAGCCTCGCGTATATCCCATACGCCATGCTGGTCGGCATCGCAGTCTGCGTCCTATCAGGAGTCTACCCCGCGTGGAGGGCGGCGGACCTCGACCCGGTCGAAGCATTGAGGGCAGAGTGAAGAAGGAGATGGCGCAATTGGATTGGCAAAGAAAACTAGGGCGGTGACAGGAATGAAAAAAATAGCAATCATGGCATTATTGTGCATGGGAATAGTATTCCTTGCAGGATGTATAGCAGAGGAAAAAACACAGGAAGCAGGCGCCGGGACTGCGGGGACACTTTCTGTCCCTGTCAACGGGGATAGTCCCGCCAGGGCAGTGAACAGGACACCCGGGGATAATCCTCCGGCCTGACCTCTCATACGATTAGGCACAAAGCCCCAGAACAGTGAGAATATCGCGTTGTTTCTTTGTCATCTCCGTTGGCAGTCTCGTGCCGTCCGGAAGGACCATCAACCGGATCTTCTCGAGTTCGGTCAACACACCCTCGACGGAATACTTCTCGTTCAAGCCGGACTCCTTCATCATTCGGAGCAACCTCATGCGGAGGATGAGCGAGAGGAAACAGATGAACAGGTATCCGGAAACAGTCGAATCTTTCCTGACATTCATCGGCACAGCCTCGATATCATTTTTCAGCATCGAGAATCCCTTCTCCACCACATCCTTGCACCGGTAAAGAGACAGGCACTCGTCCCATTCGAAAGAACCACAGAAGACAAGGACAAAAACCCCCCATCTTATTCACGCGCTGTGAGAC
>JAPXNX010000106.1:0-4718 GCA_033811795.1 Methanolinea sp.
GGTATACCAGCGATGGTCATCTCGGGTCTCCACCCGGAACGCATTTGTGCAGTGCTCGACGGCCTGGCGACTACCGGGACGACCATCGGCTTTTAAGTGTTTCAGGAGAGATAGTACAAGACGCTTTACGGGGAGGGCCCCATGCCAGTCAGAAAATGTACGTCATGCAATTCGCCGCTTGCTGAGAGGGGTGCAACCGAGTTCGGGTGCCCGAAGTGCGGTTACGAGATCAGGAGATGCTTCCGCTGCCGGGAACAGAGCATTCCCTATGTCTGTCCCAAGTGCGGGTTTACGGGGCCGTGAAGCATGGGGACAGTTGCAGTCATACTGAGAGTCATGCCGGAATCACCAGAACTGGACCTCGGGAGGCTGAAGGACCAGATCAAGAGGCAGGTCCCTGCAGTGAGGGATATCCGGGAGGAGCCGATCGGCTTTGGCCTGAAAGCCCTGATCGTCGCGGCCCTTGTCGACGATGCAGCTGGAGAGAGCGATGCAGTCGAAACAGCGATCCAGAAGATCCCCGGGGTCGAACGGGCCGAGATCACAGAAGTGACACTCACCTGAAGAAGACAGTCTTCCCGACTGTCATTACCCTTTTTTCCGGGATTGAAAAGATCACTGCCCTTCCAGTTTTTCGATGACAGTCCCGGTAATCGTCCGTATCTTCTCTACAGACTCCCTGAACCTGGCGACCTCGTCCTCGGCTATCTTTATCGGGACCGGGAAGACCCCCTGGCGGTTCATCCTCGCGGGGACACCGATGCACACGTCGCCGATATCGTGGACTTCGCTCCGGATATATGCAGATACCGTCAGGATGCGGTTTTCGTTCCCGAGGGCAGTCCTGACAAGGGTCGCTATCGCTTCTCCAGGGCCGTAGACTGTGGCACCCCGGTTCTTTATGATCTCCTCGCCGCTGGACCTGACACGCCCCATGATCTCTTCCCTCGGCAGGCCGCTGAAGGCCGGCAGGTTCGATATCTGGATCCCGCCTATCGTCGTCGCAGACCAGAGCGGCACCATAGAGTCACCGTGCTCCCCTATGACCCGGGTGTGGACTTCGCTCACGTGGACCCGGAAGTGCCTGGCGATAAGGGACTTCAACCGCATGGAGTCGAGGTGGGTGCCGAGGCCAAACACCTGGTGGGGTTGCATGCGGGAGTACCGGAGGGCCACAGATGTCATCACGTCCACCGGGTTCGTGACCATCAGGATCATGGTTCCCGGTGCGTGCTGCCCGATAGACTCGGCAGTTTTCGCGACGATCCGTGCATTTTCGAGTGCGAGGTCCATGCGGTCCTGGCCGGGCTTGCGGGCGACGCCGGCAGTGCAGACGACAACGTCGGAGTTCCGCATATCGGCAAAATCTGTCGTCCAGGAGAGCTCCACGGCGGTTCCCGCTGCTGCAAAAGAGTCGTTCAGGTCCCTGGTGAGACCGTGCAGGAGGTTCTCACGCCCCTCCCGGCCATGGAGCAGGATCTCGTCCACGTAGGGTATATGCCCGATCGTCTGGGCACAGAACGAGCCGACGTTGCCGGTCGCACCGATAATAGTGACTTTCGACATGGCGGCATACCACTTCTTCTGGAAAATTGGGGACACGTTCTCGGTCGACGGCCCAAGACTGCCTCTTCCCGGCACGGCCCTCCTCCGCCCCGCACCCCCATGGGCGCCGAATGTCCGCGGTGAGTCTGCTCCCTTCCGGGCCTGGACCGGTCCCCGCGGCAGCAGGCCACAGACCCCCTCCGGGATCCTGGTTCCTGTCCACCGACCTCATGGGACGAGGTTTCAACGTCGGCCCGTGCCGTTCAAAGGCAGCCCGGTTCCGCCTTCCTCGAACTTCGCCCCCCGCATGCCGACGGTTTCGGGTCACAGGTGACGCCGGGCCACCCGGGCTAGTCCCCGTATGATATTGGGGCTTAGGGGATAAATACCTCGCCGGGGACCCTGTCCTGCCACTCCCTCATAACCCGCCTGTTTGCCTCCAGGTCCGATTTATCGAAGAGATCGAGGACCGTGCAGGCCGGTCCGGGGGGAAGGACCCTCCCGAGTTCCCGGTAGTCACCGAAGAACACGGACAGGGCCTGTTTCCCTCCCGTCTCGGCGACCAGCAAGGGGTCCCTCGAGACCTGCAGTCGTTTCATCTCGCTGTAGGCGAGGTGCATCGTGACATTCTGGACATCGAGGGACTTCTGGTTGACCAGGATGTTCTGTGCCGACCAGTAAGCAGCCGCATACCACGCGTCGTTGAGGATCACCTTCTGCACCCCGTGGAGGGCTGCGCACAGGCCGAGCGTCCCGGTACCTGCACAGGCGTCGACGAAGACTGCCGGGAGGCCCCTTTCCAGCCGGCGCTCGACCGACTCGATCTTCGGGTTCCTGGGACGCGGGAACTCGATGTGGACCTGGGACTGCTGGGTATAGATGACGAGGGGTCCGGCGGACGTGGGGAAGACTCCGGCCCTGACATCGCAGCCCGCGAGGAGGTCGTACGTGCGGGGGGCCTCTTCCAGGGCCGGGTCGACTGTTCCGGGCACGAAACCGCCGGACCTCACGACCCCGCGGACCTCCGGGACCTCCGCTACGATCCTCTCCGCGGCAGGGGCTGTCACGACCGGGGAGAGGAGGACGAGGGAGCCGGCCGGGAGGAAAGGGGGTGCGACTGTGTAGACCCCGGGATGGACCAGGGGCGACCCGACAGCCCTGAGGGGCTCTTTCCCGGAAAATATCCCCTCCTCGACGTAAATCACGTAGAGGTGGGCGAAGACCTCGTCGATGAAACGTTTCCCGCACCCGCAGGGAGGGGCATATGTCCTGCCGGGGAGGGGGGTATTCTTGTCGAGGACACGGCTGGTGCAACGGCCGCAGGGTGAGAAGAGATCGGGCAGCCTGGTGAGGACATCCTGTGCGTCCTCGATACAGTCGCTACCGCACACCGGGCACTTCATACCCCGGGATTGCACGCCACTGCATACATACCTTGCCAAGGAGCGACCCGGGGGATCGTCCCACTCCCATGCTTCGAGGATCCCCGGATGGACGGTTAGCCCCGCGGGGAGTACCGCGGTTTTGTCATGGGCCCGATGCGATTTGAACGCATGACCGCCCGGTTATGAGCCGGGCGCTCTGACCGGACTAAGCTACGGGCCCCCTGGAAAAAAGCGCCGCCAACAGGACTCGAACCTGTGACATGCTGGTTAACAGCCAGCCACTCTACCAACTGAGTTATGGCGGCACACCTGGTGTGCTTTTATAGGTTACTCTTGGCAGTGTTAAAGGTAGCGGATGTGTTTTGTCCACTATCCCTGGTCTCCTGCGTGGAAGAGAACGTTTCCCGCTTCATCTGGACGAGGAGAGCGATCATCTCGTCGATCTCACTGTCGAGACCCTCAAGGAGTTCCTCGCTCAGGGGGGTCGCGACAGCCCCGGCTGGCGAGGCCTGGATGTACCCCATCTGCTCCAGGACCCGCAGGGAGTAACGGATCCTGTGGAATGGCAGGTCAAGGAGCTCGGAGAGCTTCATGATGCCTATAGGCTGGTTCGAGACCACTGCACGGAGGACCTGCACGTGGCGCTGCACGAGCTCTATCTCGTCCCTGACCCTGCGGATCACGGGTATCCCCCCGGGAGAACGAGATGTGGTGGGTCACGACCGCTCATCGAGCCACTTCCTGGTCGCCCTGTACTTCCTGCGAAAATAGAGTGAGAGGCCGGCTGCAAGGATGAGGAAGAGAGCTGCAAGGGGAACGGCGAGGGGCCCTGGAGCCTTTAAGAAGGCTACAACACCGATGGCAGCCATCAGCACGACCCCGTTGAGGATTGTTGCAAGCTTGTAGAACTTCCATTTGAACTGCTCCCTTGTCGCCGTGTCCATTACAGAAATATCAGCTCTGGAATAAAAGTACTTGTGTGATTGCATCCCAACCTCTCTTTGCATGGACGATCTCGACCTGGCACTCGAAGAAGGCGGCTTTGACGCTTATGTGGCATTCGGGAACTCCCAGGATGCAAACATCCTCTATCTCACACGCTTCTCGGTGACAGACCCTATCCTCTACATCAAGAGGCGTGGCGAGAGGGGCGTCATCATCGTCCCTCAGATGGAATGCGAGAGGGCGGCAAAAGAGACGGATGCAGTGGTGATCTCCAGGGCAGAAGCTGGTTATTTCGAGATCTCAAAGGAGGAGCGCGACCCCTGGCGCGTGCTCGCCAGGGTCATCGAGCGGCAGGTTCCGGCGGGACCGGTCCTCGTTCCCCCCAGCTTTCCCTACGCCCTTGGCTCGGAGCTCGCACGGGAGAGGCAGGTCGGAGTCGACAGGGACACCGTCCACCGGATGCGGGAGGTCAAGACAGCCCAGGAGATCAGGAGCATCCGGCACGTCCAGCACGTCTGCGACAGGGCAATGGAACGGGCCCTCCTCGTGATCCGGAAAGCGAAGGCCAGGAAGGGCCTCCTCTTCCAGGGGGCCGTGCCCCTCACGTCGTCCCTCGTCCGTTCCGCCATCCACCAGGTCCTGGTGCGGAACGGCTGCATCCCGGGCGAGACGATCGTCTCCTGCGGCGAGGAGACCGCGATGCCCCACAGGCGGGGCGATGGCCAGCTCATGGAGGGCGAACCGATCGTCATCGACATCTTTCCGCGGGACCAGGAGACTGGTTATTTCACCGACATGACGCGTACCGTCTGCCGCGGGGAGGCCTCTCCCGAGATCGCCGAC
>JAPXNX010000107.1:0-4704 GCA_033811795.1 Methanolinea sp.
CATGATGGAGGGGGGAATCATGCCCGATGCAACTGCCCCGAGCAGTGCACCGATTATCCCGCCAATACCGAAGGCCAGGCCCAGAGGGATATCCAGGTTGCCCTGGCGGTAATGCCCGACCGAACCAAGGGCGGCGGTGGGGATGATCGAGGCAAGGGACGTGGCGACTGCATACTGCGTCGGCACGTGGAAGAGGAGCGTAAGCAGTGGGACGTAGAAGAAACCACCACCACCGCCGAATGTGGTCACCAGGAGACCGATGAGAAAGCCGGTCAGGACCAGTGGCACGATCCACCACACGGTGAAGTCAATGGGCATTTTATCCAGTGCACCCCTCAATACAATGGCAAATCACTGACGTATGCGGAATGGGCATAAAATCACGATGAAGTTTTTCATCTTAAATTCGATTAGGATTTCGAAGGGTCCTCTGGTTCCTTTTCTGGATAGGGACTTTCCATGCATCGCCTGCTATTGATTAGATGGGGTGGTAGGGACCGCCGCGACTATCCCGCTGACACAGGTGTGGGGGGCGAGATCCTCCCGGGAAACCGTGGCCGGGTACGCCTGGTGGAGAATGGGTCACAAGGGGATTGGACGGGAGTGGTCTCGCCGGTTACATCTTGTCATTTTGGTCGTTCCAGCGTTCTAAAAGTCACTGCTACCGGCGGGAGGGCGGGTCTCATCGTTGTAGGGATGAGCACAGGGACGATGTCCTGCGTCGTCCCCGGGCAGGTCGTGTGTCACCCCCGATTGCCTGGTCCCGCTCACAGCCATGTAAAAGGTGGTAGACCAGAAGCGGGCTCCTTTTTGCATCCTGTCCCGGTATATTGGGTTCTATGTCTATCGGGTCCGACGGCATGATGGACACCCGGAGGACCCATTGAGTAGATATATGTACGATGGTAGACGATTTCCATTCAATTTTATCAAGGAGGAAAAAGAATGGTTTCCCAAAAATACCCGCACCTCTTCTCCCCCATCAGGATCCGGGATGTCGAGATTCGCAACCGTATCGTGATGTTGCCGCACGAACCGGCATTCGGCGGGGAAGACCATATGCCAACCCGCAAACAGGTCTTTTATTACCGCGAACGGGCCATGGGAGGCGTCGGGCTCGTCGTCGTCCCCAGCATGGGAGTGCATCCATCGGGGAGTTACGCCCACATGGTCCACGCTTTCGACGAGCGGAGCGTTCTCGGCTTAAGAGAGATCACCGATGCTGTCCAGGGGTTCGGAGCCAGAATATTCGGCCAGCTCACCCATTATGGCAACCAGTCGCGCAGCATCGAGACCCATCGCCCCCTGTGGGCACCGTCTGCACAGCCGGACATGACGGTCGGCGAGGTGCCCTGGGCGATGACGGTCCCACAGATCCACGAGATCGTGGCCGGGTTCGGTGTTTCCGCATCGCATCTGATCAAAGCCGGGTTCGATGGCGTGGAGATCAAGGTGGCCCACGATGGCGTGCTACGCCAGTTCCTGTCGCCGCATTCGAACCACCGCAACGATGAATACGGTGGATCTGCCGAGAATCGTGCACGAATCGTGCTGGAGGTGCTGCAGACCATCCGGAAGGCCATAGGAGATCATCCTCTCGGAATACGCCTCGACCTCAACGAGTACCTTCCCGATGGGTTGGGAGTCGACGATGCCATTGGTTTTGCCAGGATGTTTGCCGGTATCGCCGATTACATATCCAGCGATTCGGGGACCTGGGAATCGTTCCCGATGATGATCCCAGCCACCCCCATCGACCATGGATTCCTGCTTCCGCATGTGAAACGCTTAAAAAAAGCCATTTCGATCCCGGTGATCGGCCACGGGCGGATTGTCCGCCCCGATGAGGGGGAAGCGGCTCTTGCAGGTGGTTCCTGCGACATGGTCGGCATGGCGCGCCAGCTGATTGCCGATGCGTTCTGGGCAGAGAAATCCCGGCGTGGCGAGGAACAGAGGATCGTGCCCTGCATTGGATGCAATTTCTGTGTCAGCCGCCTGCTGGCTGATAAGCCCATCATGTGCACCGTGAACCCGGCCGCCGGTTTCGAGGAGTTCTACGGCCATGAAAAACAGGCTCAGCCTGCAGACCAGCCCGAAAAAGTGGTCGTCGTTGGCGGCGGTCCTGCCGGGATGAGAGCGGCAGAGCTTGCTGCGAGGCAGGGTCACCACGTGGTGCTCTTTGAAAAAGAGCGCGATCTCGGGGGGCGGATGAGATGGGAGAGCCGTTTGCCGGGAAAATCCGAATTCGAGGGCATTACGCATTACGAGAGCGGCGTACTGAAGGCCCTCGGCGTGGATGTGCGTCTTGGCGTGGAAGCGAGTGCAGAAAAGATCCTGGCTGAGAGGCCTGACCGGGTTATACTGGCCACGGGTTCGCAGATGGTAGCAGGCGGAATCGGTGGCAGCGATGCCCGGTCCAAGTCCTTTACGACCATGGATGCCCTTGGTGGACGGGTGAACGGCAAGCACGTGGTGGTATTGGATTACCAGGGGACACTGGAGGGCGCCGGGGTGGTCGAACTGCTTGCCATGCAGGGGAAGCGTGTCACATGGGTGACACCAGCCTTTGCCGTGGCAATGAACGTCGACCCGACAAACTCCCTCCCGCTTTTCCAGCGGCTGGGCAGGTTCCCGGTTCGCACCGAGCCCATGCAGACTGTCACCAGTTTCGAGGGCGGAACAGCCACACTGCTCAACCCCTACTTTGGGACGACGTCCACGGTAGAGAGCGTGGATGCAGTCGTCGTCGCTGGCAGCATGGCGCCCAGGCAGGAACTGTTCGACCAGTTCCAGGGGAATGTGCCGCGTATCGACATCATCGGGGACGCCGCGTCTCCCCGGACGACCGGGGCGGCCATACTCGATGCCACCGGTTTGGTCCTTCAGTACAGCTAGGAGCCAATCCATCTCCACCAGGAAGGGGAAAGTTCCAGCGGGCGGATAGGTACTCGGTCAATAGAATGGGGATCATTCCATAGTCAGGAAACCGGTAAGGCCGGACTAGGATCTTTCCAGCCGAAATCAGATCGGCTGCAATTCATGTCCCTGCACCACGTCGCGCAGGTGTCGCTGAGTAGAAAGAGGCCGTTGTCAGGACACCTGCTCGTGATGCTGGGGCAGGGGGAGTCCTCACCTTTCGGCCGGGAAATCGGCGAGCTCGTATCGCTGGGCGATCAATTCACTGGTTGACGGGAACGGCTGCCTGAAGATCGGATCGTTCTGGTAACCGGTCACTTCGGTGAGAAAGACGCAACAAGGGTGATGCCGAGAGGAGACCTTTCGGGCGTTCCCTGGAGTGGTTCCCGCTCCTCCCACGTCCCTGCCGATCCCCGGTCCACCGGTCGTGGAAACCACTCAGAACAACCATTGCATCTTCGGCATCGATACGCGGGGGAGGTTCTCCGGGTTGGCATGCTGCCTGTAATCGTCGAACCACCGTGCCATCGGGTCGCTCGAGAAAACGAGCGTCTTTCCGAGGTTTGCAGGGTCCGCTGCCTGGTGATACCGCATGATGACATGGTGAGCCGTTTTTCCTACGACCTCTATCTTTCCGGTCGCGTGCGACATCACGAACCGGGCCCGTTTTGCAAGGCCCGAACAGGCTTTCCATGCCTGCTGGATTATCTCGTAGGACCGCTCCACCGGCACCTGGAAGAACCGGTTCCCGAGGGACGGCCGGCACTGGAAGACATAATAAGGGGAGACCCCTGCAAACGAGAGTTTGCGGAAGAGCTGGGTGAATATCTCCGGCTTGCTGTTGACCTCGTTCAACACGGGAGTCTGGTTGAGTACGATGACCCCTGCACGGATCAACTGCTCGATTGCCTGCATCGATACCCCGGTCATCTCGCGCGGGTGGTTGTAATGGACCATGACGTAGATCCTCTTCTGGGGTGTACTGTACCTCGACAGGACATCGAGGAGGCCAGGGTCGTTGAGGAACCTGTAGGGATTGTAAGCGGGCATCTTGCTGCCGATCCGGATGATGTTGACGTGCTCGATCTCCCTCAGTTCCTTGAGGATCGCCTCGAGACGTTTCGTCTCCAGGGTGAACGGGTCGCCCCCGGTGAGGAGGACGTTGGTGATCTCGGGATGGGCGCGGATATAATCGAGACCTGCGGAGACATCCTTGATCGTCTCACGCTCGCAGTTGATAAACAGCCGTTTTCTGAAACAGAACCGGCATATCCCTCCGCACACATCCGAGAGGAGGAGAAGCCCGGTCTGGGAATACTTGTGCTGCAGACCTGGCAGTTTCGTATAATCTCTCTCGTGGGAGGGGTCCATGGACCCCCCTCCTTTCAGTTCGCGGATGTCGGGGACCACGATCCGACGGATCGGGTCCTGCCAGTCCTTCCAGTCGATCAGGGAGAGGTAATAGTCATTCGCCCGGAAAGGGAATGTCTCTGTTACCTGCTCCATCTCTTTGCGTTCCTTTGAATCGAGCCCGACGAGGTTGTCGAGTTCGTCAATGGAATGGAGGAATCTTGGATTCATGCATGCACCTCTGGACGGTTCTCATGCCCTGTTTTAACAGGGCAGGGTGGGGTGCCGCTCAAGGAATTTTAAACAAAGATTTATTATGCGTTTGCCGCAGCACCCGGTAATTTTCCGTTAGGGTTCATGTTTTAAACCCTTTCTGCATGTGGCATGTTCAATGCAGGGATCGCTGAAAATGAGTGAGCTTCTGAATCGAAAAAATGC
>JAPXNX010000108.1:0-4670 GCA_033811795.1 Methanolinea sp.
AAGCTCGACTGCCTCGTGTGTTCCAGTCGATGCCCCCGAGGGACTCGCCGCCCGGCCCATTGCACCGCAGGCGAGCACGACGTCAGCCTCGACGGTCGGGTTCCCCCTGGAGTCGAGGATCTCCCGGGCATGTACCTTCCTTATCGCTGTCTCTGCCATCGCATTCTCCGTTCACATGTACAGTGCCGTTCCGGCATAATCCCTTTTGCCGCTGGAGAGACTGGCAAGGACCGCAGGGGAGGCAACCCCCTGCAGCAGTCATCGGTATCAGGTCTCGCCGTACAGGAAGATCTCCTCGACGTTCACGCCGAAGTACCGGGCAATACGAAAGGCAAGTTCAAGGGACGGGTCATATTTTCCCTTCTCGATGGCAAGAATGGTCTGCCGGTTCACCCCGATCCTTGCCGCGAAGGCCTCCTGAGTCAGGTCATGCATCGCCCGGTAGACCTTAACCCTGTTCTTCATCGGTCTCCCACTCCCCGTACTTGCGGGCATAGTACGTCCTGAAGGCGACATACAGGAAGAACATGAGGAAGAGGAGAGTCAGTTGCATGTA
Source organism: Methanolinea sp. (assembly GCA_033811795.1). GTDB lineage: Archaea > Halobacteriota > Methanomicrobia > Methanomicrobiales > Methanospirillaceae > Methanolinea_A. The sequence goes on from JAPXNX010000108.1 coordinate 557, forward strand.
GCCCATGAACCCCAGCCGTATCAGGCCGTCATTCGGCAGCCCAGGCATGCCGTGACTATCGGCCGGGACTTCTGGTGTCATGTTCGGAATGTCAGGGCCTCCCCCGTGGAAAGGATGGGGAGGGAACTTCGGCGCCCCAAGTCCCATAACAGCACTGCCGAGGCTGGTTGCGAAGAAGACCACCCAGAAGACTGAAAAAGTCGCCATCGCTGCCTTCTGGGTGATGAGGGCGGCCCGCTCGTCTACTATACGGTCCGAGATCCTTCTCCGGGCCAGATAAAGGCAGACAATGCCTGCAATAACTGCAGTGGTAATCAGGACTGGACTGGATAGTTCGACGGAGAGATAAAACACCAATACTTCGATAAGGCCGACGACCCCTGTCATGAGATAGAATGTGTTCTGTTTCATACGGCAACGTATGTCTAGTATATATTACATTTAGTAACTTAATGTTTACTTACCAGGGACACGAGCTCCAAAAAAGGAAGATATCCCAGGTAAGTCCTTTCCCTGGTGCAAGTGGCACCTCGAAGCCAAAACGTGATGTAAGGCCGCATCGACTAATAGTAACCTATATTTAACATAATGTTAAAAATAATAGACATGCACAAGGCAATGAAGAAGACAATACCAGGAACCGAAGGGAGGGTGGCACGCATCGCAGCCTCGCTTGCCCTCGTCCTGACAGTCTGTGCAGCCTGCTGCGGTTCTGTCCCTGCAGTGCACGCACAGCCCGGGGATGGGATCGGTGCGGGTTCTGACCTGCATGGAGAATGCCGCTCTCCGGGAACAAGTACTGGTAGCGACTGCACTGAAAACTGTCATCCCAGTGACGGCGCCAGGACGCCTTTGCATGGTGAAATGGCAGGTGCCATATTTTAGGGAGGCGGTTCTCCGTGGAATCTACCCCGCTTGCGCATGTGCCCGCATGGTTTCCGGCAGGAAGGCCACTGCAACAACAGGACCTTATGGATCTCACGTGGGACTTCGATGCCATCCCTCTTTGGGAGGCAAGCGATGCCCGGACGCTTCTCCTCTCCCGGGTGGAGAGCAAGCACCTGATGACATCCCGCCAGTGCACCCGGTTGCTGGCAGTGCTTGCTGATTCCTGCAGTGTCCTCGAAGTCGGGGGATTCCGGACCGGTGCCTACGAAACTGTCTACCTGGACGACCAGTCATTCGTCACGTACTTGCAGCACCACAACGGAAAGGCAAACCGGTACAAGCTCCGTTTCCGCCACTACGAAACATCGGGAGATACCTTCCTCGAGGTCAAGAAAAAGACGAACCGGGGGACGACGGAGAAGAAGCGGATGAGAACTGAGCAGTCCCCGACAGGTTTCCTGCCCGAGCAGATTGCATTCCTCCGGGCAGAATTCCCGCTCGACTTTTCCAGTTTCCGGCCGGTCCTTGCAACCCGGTACGAGAGGTTCACACTTGTATCGAAGGACTCTCCCGAACGCATCACTTTCGACTGCGGGATATCCTTTTTGGCAGGGAACAAGAGCGTCTGCTTCCCTGGCCTCGTCATTGCCGAGGTCAAGTACGAGAGGGGAACGAAGGCTCCCCGGGCGCTTCGTGCCCTCCATTCCCTGGGCATCGGCAAGCGCTCTTTCTCCAAGTACTGCATCGGCATCGCCCTCCTCTATCCTGGGATAAAGTACAACCGGTTCAAGGAGACGCTGCTCTTTCTCTCCCGGCTCTCGCAGGGGGGTGCGGTCGCATGGTGACTGGTACCCTTTTTCACTTCGTCGCAGGGTTTCTCATCAACTTCGTCTCCACCTTTCTGATCGTCCGCCTGGTCTATCACCCGCGGGGACGGGGCAACACCTACGTCTTCACGTTCCTCGCCTTTTCGACGGTCATCTACTTCATCATGGGGCTTTTTACCAGCATCGAGCTTTCGATAGGGACCGGGTTCGGCCTCTTCGCACTCTTCTCCATCCTCCGTTACCGCACGGAGACGGTGCCCATCCGCGAGATGACCTACCTGTTCGTGATGGCCGCCATGCCCATCCTCAACGCGGTCTTCTGGGATCTGGGAAGTTACGGGCACCTCGTGGCTGTCGATGCCCTTATTCTCCTCGTCATGTGGGCCCTTGAGCGGGCATGGGGATTTGAACCAGGACAGTACCAGATGGACATCAGGTACGAAAAGATCGACCTGGTGAAACACGACAGGCGTGACGAGATGCTGCGGGACCTGGCAGAAAGGACCGGGCTCGTCGTGTACGACTACGAAATCGTCAAGATCAACTTCCTCCGTGACGTGGCAGACATCCGGGTAACGTATTCCCTTCCCGGAGAAAAACAGGGGGGAGAGGCGGAAACCCCCTCACGGCCCTGACATTTTTCTCTTTTCGTCTGATAAAATGCATCCCAGTCACCCGGGTATGTGTCAGATCGACGAGTCCGGGGCAACGTATGGAAGTGGTTGTCCCCGCACTCCTACCGACATGCCATTGCTGCATCTGAGCGTCCTCTTCTAACTGACCTGATCAGCCAGGAGAACGCTACCAGTGCACCGACCTCCACCACGACAGAATAGAGGACGAGGAGGAGGATGTCCACCTCGTAAAGCGCCCCGAGGACCACGCTACCTGCAAACCACGCCCCCCCGTACAGTGTGTTGAAAACCCCGTACGCCGTGCCCCGTTTCCCAATAGGCGTCAGGTCCGCAAGCGCCGCCCGAAGGACGGTCTCCTGTCCGCCCATCGAGAGCCCCCACATTACGGTTGCTGCAAACGCACCCCAGTAACCCCCCGTGAAAGCGAGGGCTGCAACCGGGATGTTAAGGAACGGGATGAGGGCGAGTACAGCGAGTCCTGCCCTGTCGTAGGCCTTCCCAAGGAAGAGCGCAAAGAGGGCATCCGCAGCCATGGCCACGGCATAGAAGACCGGCACCTGGATATCGGAGACGATTGCATGGGCACTGAAATGGTAAGCCATGAGGGGGAAGACGGCAAAACCAGCCATGGAGAGCACGGTGAAGGCCCCGTAGGGTACCATGACCGAGGAAAACTGCAGGGGTCTGCTCCCGGTGTCCGCTCCCGAAACGTCCTCGAGGTCCACGGGACGGGGTACCGACAGCCGTGCATATACCAGGGCGGCGACCAGGAGGACGAACGGGATGGCAAGCATGGCAAAACCCGTCCCGTAACCGCCGGAGAGTGCGAGCGAGAAAGAGAATGCAATCGGCCCGATGACTGCCCCGACCTGGTCCAGGGCCTCGTGGATACCGAAACCCAGGCCGCGGCCCACCTGCTTCGAAGCATGGGAGAGGATGGTATCTTTGGCCGGAGAACGGATCCCCTTTCCGATCCTCTCGACGAGGACGAGTACCGCGGCAAATTCCCATGACCCGGCGAAGACGAGAAGCGGGATGGCCCCGATCATCAGGTAGCCCAGGATGGTGAAGGTCCAGTAACTCCCCGTCCGGTCGGACATGTACCCGGAGAGGAGACGGATGCCGTATCCCAGGAATTCCCCGAGGCCAGAGACAGAGGCGACAACGAGGGCCGATGCACCCAGAAAAAGCATGTAGGGGCCAATGACGCTCCTCCCCCCCTCGTAGATGATGTCTCCAAAGAGGCTCACAATGCCGAGGACGATGATGAGACGGAACGCGAATGCCCGTTTGTCGCCTGCCTGTGAATCCATGGTGTCCTCGTTCTGCTGCAAGGTGGGAGAAGGAAGAATTTTCCTGCAGTTTCCTGTTGAGGGACAAAGGGAGAAATACTTTTTGAACCGCAGAATGCCCAGGGATCTTAGAAAAAAGGTGATGACAAGACCCGTGAAAAGAAGAGTAAGGAGGTATGAAGAGGCCTACACCTCTTTTGCCGCAAGTTCCACGTCCTCTTCCTTGATGGTCTTCCGACCGGCGTGCATCGCGAACGTGTTTGCCTTCCTGACAAGGGATGCGATGTATTCTTCAGACTGTGCAACGAGTGCAGCTGCAGCGTCACTCCCAACGCGTTCTGCACCACTCTTCTTGGCAATCCGGACGACTGCTGCAAGAGGTAAATCTGCCACCTTGATCACCTCATCTGAGAAGAGGTTTGAACAGTATTTATATATTGTCCTTGAATTCGCCGGGAAACGGGTGTAACCC
>JAPXNX010000109.1:0-4664 GCA_033811795.1 Methanolinea sp.
GTCAGATGCTTGATTTTCAGGTGGATCCATGTCTGGTTGACTCCTTCAGATTCGATACACGATGCACTTGTTCCTTTAGAAGACCTGATCTCTCATGCTGCAGCAAAGAACAGTGCGACATGAAGAGGGAAGACTCCATAGGGGATTATCCTGCCGATGCACACCGGGCACTTCCTGTCGGGAAATGCCTCGAATCACCTTTTTCTTTTACCTGTCCCCAGTACCCTGGTATGGTCCGGATGGAAAAGAGCAATGCGGGACCTTCAGGCCATGGGGGAGCGGGATGAAAAAATTCTACCACGTAACCGACCTCCTCTCCATCGCGGAGGAGATGAACCATCTCCTCGCCCTCGTCAATACCCCTCCTGTCTCCTCCGAACAGGAGATCTTCACGCTCCTCGATGCCCTCAACAGTCACCTGAAATCGAAGATCCCTGAAGTGACGACCCGCGAAAGATTGAAGGAGGTTATCTCGGCATGGATCGATGACAAGATCCGCGAAAAAGAGGAGACAGGGGACCCCGCCCTCTTTTCCGAGGGTGCGTAAGGAGGGTGCACGAATGCCCCCTCTGAGGGGGACGGCTCCCCTGGAGAGGGACGGGCTCGAAAAGCAGTGGATTGGATGGACCGGGAAGACGGTCACATCGGTCGAACGGCGGAGACGGTGCGTGGGGCGTCATCTGCACCCAAGACAATGACCAAAACACCGTGAAAACGTGAATCTTTCAACGTAGATCAATCTACGGGGTCGGGATGAACCTGACCTCCCAGGGTGCTACAGCCTTCACGCGGTAATCCAGATCATCCGTTCTAAAAATGACAAGCATGGAGATGCATACAACACACCCATCTTTCAGGGCGCCATCCAGGGAAACAGGGCTTTATGTTTTTGCAGTTTTAAAGCCCTTCAATTCATCTCAAACATCAATTCACTAGCAAATCGCTCTCCATTCTCCGATCCCACTCAAGATATATCCCCCTTTCACCCGCACCTCTTCTCTGCCCTTCGACCAAGGGCAAGGAGTATCAGCAAAAATGGCAGACTTTGTCCAGAAGAGCGTCACAAAGACCGCGGTCCGGGAACTCAGTGCCCCGATCGCGGACGTTGCGGCGCTCGACACCATCGTGAACAACCTGGTCGCCACCAACCCGCTCGGGTGCACGCCCTACGAGGTCGGCGGCATCACGTTGGACCCCGTCGCGAAGACTCGCGAGAGCTATTCCGCCCGGATCGCCTACGAGAACGACGAGGCTAGGACTGTGGGGACTATCACCGCCCGTGCCCCGAGCGTCCCGGCGTTCGGAACGGTCAAGAGCACCATCGTCAACGATGCCGCACTAGCTGTAGCGATGGGCGGCGACCCCGTGAACCTCGAGGACCGGGAGAGCTACTCGGTCACCGTCCGGTGCCACGACCCGTCCGGGGAGGTCTACTACCTGACCTTTTCCCGCGGGCAGCTCCGTCTCTCCTCGTACGAGGACGACTCGGTCCTCGCGCTCGTCGAAACCTGGGCAGACACCGTCCCGGCACTGGCCTGAACGGCGAACAACATTTCCTGAGTAACAGGAGGGAGGGACCATGGATGAACTGCTCATGTTCCTCCTCGGCATGGCCCTCGGAAGCCTGGGGGTCCTGTTAGGGGTCCTCCGGGCCATCATCGGGACGGACCGGACGGGGCAGGACTTCGGGAGGCGGTGAGCGATCCCCGCCTCCCCATTCCCTGTCCACGCTTCCTCCACCCGGGAGACGGATCCTCATGGACGCCGAACTGATTCAAATCCTCGAGATGGTCGTCGCCCTCGTGGCAGCCATCGTCGCGTACTGGCAGAACAGGCAGAAGAACAGGGCGGAAGGGGAGACCAGGCAGGTCGTCGCCTTCTTCGACCCGAATGACGAGACCGTCACCGCCCTGCCCGAAGTGGTCCCGGCCCGCTCGTGGAAGATGGGCGACGAGACCAGGCGGTGGGTGCTTTCCGGGCACGACGCCCTCACCCAGGCCAGCCTGCTCCGGCAGGTGGAAGAGGCCGAGAAGAAGTGTCTCACACACTATTACCTCACCTTTCAGGACCGGGGTGGCGGGTACTACGAGATCGAGTACGGGCTCGTGAAGGGATCGGGGAACGGCAAACCCGAGAAGTAAAGTTCTAACCTTTCCCCTCCCTTTATAACCTCATAACTCTCAATCCTCTTTTGTCTCGCCAGGAGGCATTACAGAGGGAAAGCCTGTAGTGCTCTCCAGCAGGGCACCGCCCTTTGCTGGTTATCGTTCCCGCGAAGCAGCAGGGCATTGCCTGAATCGCTGGTGCAACCGCTGTTGTTTTTCCGCCCGTCACCGTGAAGGATCCCACATGCGGACCAGGAATGCGCCCATTTCGATCGCGAGTACCATATCTCGTTATTCCCACTCGAATGAGGTTTCAAAGAAGACATGCACCCGACCTGCAGGGATTCGGTCATTCCCGGGCTGTATGCTGGGCTGGGATGGCTGATCTTTCCTGGATACTTGGGATGAAAACCGCATTCGCGGTTTTTGCAGGACACCGGGATCGGTTGTATTACGAGCACCAGGGTGACCGTGGCCGTCTTTGCACTTCGGACGATTCGGTGACCCGGCCACCAGGTCCGGTCACGGCCAGATCCTGAAATATAAACGACGAGACCAGGCGGTGGGCGACCATCTTGTCATATCCTCTATTGAACAAGAGTCTCTGCTGAAGCAGAGTGTTGGAATGGAGGAGGAGAACGTGCTAGTACCTTGTCTCTGTACCTAAGTACTTTTACCGTGTTGCGTACGGGCTGACGGGGGAAGGCGGTCCCGACGGACTGATGCCCCGTGCGGTCCCGGGCGACCCCACGCAAAAATCCCTGTCTCCAGGTACGGAACCGGGCAGGCTGAAATAGTTTGCTGGCATATCCCGGTATAACCACTCCGGGGCGGCCGGTCATGTCTGCAATCGAAGTTCGCGACCTCGTAAAACGGTTCGGCAGGATCCAGGCACTCTCGGGGATCAGCTTCTCGGTGGCAGAAGGGGAGACGTTTGGTTTCCTGGGCCCGAACGGTGCCGGGAAAACCACCACCATCCGAGTCCTGACGGGGATCAGCCCCCCGACGGAAGGCTCGGCAACGGTCTTCGGCCACGATATCGTCACGGACACGGTCGCTGCCAGGCAGGCGATGGGGCTCGTGCACGAGACCTCCAACGTGTACGACGACATGACGGCATGGCAGAACCTGATGTTCGCGGCCGAGCTCTACACCGTTCCAAAGGCGGAGCGGGAGCGGAAAGGCGCGGAACTACTCGAGCGGTTCGGCCTCTCCGAGAGGCGCAACGACACCGTACGCGGCTTCTCGAAGGGCATGAAGCGCCGGTTGACGATTGCGATGGGCCTGGTCAACAGCCCCAGGCTCCTCTTCCTCGACGAGCCGACCTCGGGACTCGACGTGCAGAGCAACCTCATCATCCGGGACGTGATCCGCGAGTTGAACGCCAATGGAGTGACTATCTTCCTGACCACCCACAACATCGAGGAGGCGAATCTCGCCTGTGACCGGGTCGCGATCATCAACCGGGGGCAGATCGCGGCGATCGACTCGCCCGAGAACCTCAAGAAGGCGATCCAGAGCGTCCAGTCCGTCGAGGTCGCCTTCGATCCCCCGGCTGCGGGCAGGGACGACCTGCTCGCCCTTCCCGGTGTCAGCGAGGTCCGGAAGGAGGGCGACAAGTACCGGCTCTTCACCGAGGACCCGGCCGCAGTCATCTGGAGCGTGACCTCCTACGCACAGGCACGCGGGATGAGCATCGTCTCCATCAACACGTACGGCCCGAGCCTCGAGGACGTTTTCATCAGGCTGACCGGGCTCGATGTACATGCCCCGGGAGGAAAGACCGTTGACTGACAGGGGGAGGGGCGGGCACTCCAGGGCGTACTGCGAGCTGAACGCCGCATGGGCGATCGCGAAGAAGGACATGCGCATCTATTTCCTCAAGCCCAACATCATCGTCATGGGCACACTCTTCCCACTCTTCATGTTTCTCGCGTTTGCCGTCGGGAGGGCGGCAGAGCCCGCTGTCATGATCCCGGGGCTGATCGCGATCACCATCCTCTTCTCCGCGTCCTCGATCGAGCCGGTCTCGATCCCGATCGAGCGGAGGACCAAGACATTCGACCGGCTCCTCGCCGCCCCCATATCCCTCAACACGCTTGTCCTGGGCGAGAGCCTCAGTGGGTTCCTGTATGCCGCCGGGATCGCCATCGTCCCATTCGCCGCCGGGATCGCCCTCTTCAACACCCCGATCGCGAGCATCGCCATGCTGGTGACCGGCGTGCTCCTCTCCTCGTTCTGCTTTGCGACCATGGGGACACTCTTCTCGGCGTATCCCACCGAGAGGCCAGGGGACATCATGTCCTTCCTCAACCTCGTCCGCCTCCCGCTCATCTTCATCTCCGGGATCTTCATCCCGCTCGAAGCGATCCCGCCAGCGGCACGCGTCGTGACGTACTTCTCGCCGCTCACCTACGGCAATGACCTGGTCCGCGGGGCGTACTCCGGCGTCATGCACTTCTCCCTCTCTCTCGACATCGCGATGCTCCTCGTCTTCATCGCCATCTTCCAGGTCTCCGCCTACCGGCTGTACCGGAAGTTCAACGAGTGAGGCTGCCG
>JAPXNX010000110.1:0-4569 GCA_033811795.1 Methanolinea sp.
GAGGGCGGCGGGATCCCTCGCAATGGGGACATGGGGGCGGTAGCCCCCACTCATACTCACTTACTTACCCACTCAAATTAACGAAGAGGTTTTTCCGCTTCAGGAAGATTGGAGAGAATGACTGGCTTCTCCTGCGGGCAAAGAACTGAAAGGGCCCAGGTACATATCACCAGGAAAAAGGTATAGTTTCACTTGGAGCTCTTGACAGTCTTGGACCCCCGGAGGATCGCGATCGTGCCCGTGCGGACGAGTTCCTTGACGCCGTACTGGCGGAGGAGCTTTTCCAATGCATCTATCTTCGTCGTGTCGCCGGCCACCGAGAGGACAACCGAGCGGCTCCCGACATCGATGATCTGCGCCCGGAATATGCTGGCGAGTTGCATTACCTCGGCACGGCTGCTCCCAGGCTCGGCATTCACCTTGATGAGAGCGAGTTCTCTCTCGACGCGGTCGTTCTCGGTCAGGTCAGAGACCTTGATGACGTCGATCAGCTTGTTCAGCTGCTTCATCACCTGCTCTATCTGGGCATCGTCCCCGATGCACACGATGGTGATGCGGCTCATCCCGGGCTCCTCGCATACCCCCACCGCGAGGCTCTCGATGTTGAAACCCCGGCGGGAGAAGAGCCCCGTGACACGGGAGAGGACGCCAGGCTTGTTCTCGACGAGGACGCTCAGTGTATGCGGCTTCATTCGGAGTGTCCCCCGATCATCTCGTTGATTGCTGCCCCAGCAGGGACCATGGGGAAGACGTTTTCCTCGCGCTCGATTCGGAAGTCGAGGACAAACGGTCCTTCCGTCTCGATCGCGGCCTGGAGCGCGGGTCTGACGTCAGAGGGGTCCTCGACCCTCATCCCGTCGATGCCGTACGCCCCGGCGATCTTGACGAAGTCAACGGGGGGCAGCTCGGTGTAGGAGTACCGTCGGTCGTAGAAGAGTTCCTGCCACTGCCGGACCATCCCGAGGAACCGGTTGTTGAGGATGGCAACCTTGACGGGGATCCTGTAATGGGAGACCGTGCCGAGTTCCTGGATATTCATCTGGAAGCTCCCGTCCCCTGCGATATCGAAGACGACCTGGTCGGGACGTGCGAAGTGCGCCCCCATGGCGGCTGGGAACCCGTAGCCCATCGTCCCGAGCCCTCCCGACGTGATCCATGTCCGTGGCGTTCTGAAGCAGTAGTACTGGGCAGTCCACATCTGGTTCTGCCCGACCTCGCTCACGATGATTCCCTCTCCCTGCAGGAGCGCCGAGAGCTCCTCGATAACGAACTGGGGGCGAAGCGACCCATCTTTCTTGTAGCGCATGGGGTACTTCTCCTTCCATGCCCCGATCCGTGCGAGCCACCTTTCATAGTTCTTCTTCTTCTGGATGCGGGCGAGCATCTCCTTCAGGACGGACTTTGCATCCCCCACGATCGGGACATCCACCCTCTTGTTCTTGCCGATCTCTGCGGGGTCGATGTCGATGTGGATTATCCGTGCCTGCGATGCAAACGCGTCCAGTTTTCCCGTCACGCGGTCATCGAACCGGACACCGATAGCGACGAGGAGGTCTGTCTCGGTGACGGCATAGTTCGCGTACTGGGTCCCGTGCATCCCGAGCATGCCCAGGTTGAGCGGGTGGTCGCACGGGATGGCACCAAGCCCCATCAGGGTCGTCGTGACAGGGATCATCAGGGCCTCGGCGAACTGGAGGAGCTCGCCGGACGCATCCGAGGATATCACTCCCCCGCCAACGTAAAGGAGAGGCCTTTCGGCCTCGGCGAGCATCTCCAGCGCCTTGTCGATCTGCCGGGAATGGCCCCGGTACGTTGGCTGGTATCCCCGCAGCGAGATCGTTTCCGATTCGGGGAACTCGAACTCGATCTCGTTGGTGCTGACGTCCTTGGGAAGGTCTACCAGTACCGGGCCGGGTCGGCCCGTTCGTGCGATGTAGAACGCCTCTCTCACCACGCGCCCGAGGTCCTCTGTCTTCTTGACAAGGTAATTGTGCTTCGTGACCGGCATCGTGATGCCCGTGATGTCTGACTCCTGGAACGCGTCGTTTCCAAGGAGATTTGTCGGGACCTGCCCGGTGAGGGCGACGATCGGGACGGAGTCCATGTACGCGGTCGCTATCCCTGTCACGAGGTTGCAGGCCCCGGGACCGGAGGTGGCCAGGCATACGCCCACCCTGCCGCTTGCACGGGCGAACCCGTCAGCGGCATGGGCGGCTGCCTGTTCATGCCGTACGAGGATGTGCCGCAATGACGAATTGTAGAGTTCATCATAAATCGGCAGCACTACACCGCCGGGATAGCCGAAAATTGTCTCTACCCCTTCGCGTTGCAGTCCTTCAATGAGTATCCTGGCTCCGGTCTTCATGTCTCTCTCCTAGGAGTCTGTTCATGCCGGCGATCACCGCTTCCACGCTTGCCATGATGATATCCGTGCGGGCGCCGCTAGACGTAATTATCTTTCCGTCTTTACTTAACCTTACCGTCACGACGACGAGAGCGTCCGTCCCACCGTGAATCGCGTCCACGTGGTACTCCTCGAGCCGGATATCCCCGACAGCGGCAACCGACCGGCGGAGTGCCTCCATGGCAGCATCGACGGGTCCATTCCCGATCGAGGCGCCTGTCACCTCTTTTCCTTTGACGATCATCGTCACGGACGCAGTGGGGATGACGTGGCTGCCGCTGACAACCGTGAACTGTTTCATCTCCAGGACAGGCCTGCTCTCTATCGCCATGACGGCCTCCGCAACGGCGATGAGGTCGTTGTCCGTGATGTGCATCCCCCGGTCGCCGAGCCCTTTGATCCGCTTCAGGATCTCCTGCAGCTGTGCCTCGTCCGGGTGCATGCCAATCTCGTCGAGGGCGGCCTCGACGGCGGCTGACCCCGAGTGTTTCCCGAGCACGATCCGCCTTTTCCTGCCCACCCTCTCGGGGGGCACGGGCTCGTAAGTGGCCGGGTCGCGGAGGACGCCATGGGCGTGGACACCGCTCTCGTGCGTGAATGCCATCTCGCCCACGATGGCCTTGTTCGTCGGAAGTGGGACACCTGTCAGGCGGGAGACGATCGAAGACAGGCGGTACAGTTCTTCCGTCTTGATCCCGGTGTCGGCCCCGTATAGAATCTCGAGTGCCATGGCCAGCTCCTCGAGAGGGGTGTTCCCCGCCCGCTCCCCGAGGCCGTTGACAGTGACATGGGCACATGTCGCCCCGGCACGAAGCGCCGCAACGGTGTTTGCCATCGCCATGCCCAGGTCGTCGTGGCAGTGGATGGAGAGCGGGGCGAGGCACAGGCCGGGGATGACCTCGGCAACACGTTCCGGTGTGAGGAGCCCCACGGTATCGCAGAAACAGAGGCGTTCTGCACCATGTTCGAGTCCCCCTGCATACACTTCGCGGATGAACGCCGGGTCAGCCCGCGACGCGTCTTCTCCAGAGAGTTCCACGATAAGCCCGCGATCATGTGCATAGGTGACGGCATCGAAAGCCATCCCGAGGACCTGCGCCCGAGTCTTGCGCATCTTCTTCTGGATGTGCAGGTCGCTGACGGGAACGACGAGGTGGACCGAGTCTGCGCCGAAGTCGCTCGCATAATCGATGTCCTGGCGGACAGCCCTGACATAGGTGCTGATCTCAGCAGGGAGCCCCGCATCCGCGATGAGCCGGAGGGCGTTCCGTTCCCCATCCGAGGAGGCAACCGACCCTGCCTCTATGACGTGGACACCGATATCAGAAAGGAGTGTTGCGATCTCGAGTTTCTGTTCAGGGTTGAGCGAGACGCCCGGCGTCTGTTCGCCGTCCCGCAGCGTGGTATCAAAGAACCGGATCTTTCCGGGGAATAAAACGATCTGTCATGGATGTTCCACCACGAGGAGTACTTTTGGACCACGGTGTATAAAAATAGCGTGGACTGGAGCATTTCTACTACGGCTGTCCAATGTTCCCGGCCTATACTCTTTTTCGAGACTATACCTGGGGTTCCCGTGAGTGGACAGGTGCTATGGACCAGATGGGTCCCTTTTCCGGTTGATGCCAGCGGACCAGGTAAAAAAGGTTGGATCTGTTTGGGCGGGCCTTACGTGGTGCCCTGTGGCACAGCCTTCTGCTCCCCTGCAGACTCGTAGATCATGCAGAAATAACGTGCCATGAAGAGCATCAGGAACGGTAGCAGGACCAGCATGATGAGCCACCCGATGAACGGTATCATCGAGACAAGGTTGAGGACGATGCCGATAATCCCGGCGACGATATAGAGAATGATGAGCGCGATGATGTAGCTCCCCCATCCGATCTTCCTTATCGTCTCGAGGATCGCACCGAAATTGAATGCCTCGCCGAACCGCTCTGTCCGTGCCATGCGGACGAACCCAATGGTCGAAAAGAGCGCTATGATGAATGCAACGATGATTGCTACCACGATGCCAATCATGGCCCCGGCAAGGAGCGACATGAAATACTCAGGCGCCCCGGCTGCCCCCGCCATTGCGCCAATCAGGGCGAAACCACCGGATACGAGGATAATCAGGATGACTGGGATAGCATAGATTATCCCGGCGACGAAGAGCTTGATGC
>JAPXNX010000111.1:0-4487 GCA_033811795.1 Methanolinea sp.
TGAGGACCTGCGCTAGCTCCATCCTCACTGCCGTGTTCTTCACCATGAATTCCACGGCATCCAGGCGGGCATTGATCGCCTCGCACGAGAGGAGAGGCGCACACAGCCACTCTCTCATCAGCCGGCTGCCCATCGGCGTAACCGTCCTGTCGAGCACGGAGATGAGTGCCCCCTCCTTTCCACGGCTCCTTATCCCCTGGACTATCTCCAGGTTCCTCTGGGTGACGGCGTCGAGAAGGCAGATGTCCCGGGAGTGCCGGGCAGAGAGCGCAGTCACCTGCCGGAGCTCTTGTTTCTGCGTCTCCTTTGCATACTTGAGTGCGGCACCCGCTGCAACGACTGCACCGTCCATGCCTGCGACACCGAAGCCCTCCAGGCTCGAGACATTGAAATGGCTGCATAGGGATTCCCGTGCAGAATCCAGGTCATACCACGATGCAGGAACCCGCGTAACTGTCAGCGGCATGCTGGAGAGGTGTTCCAGCAGGTCGGGTGGAAGGTTCTCGGGGACGATGCACTCCCGCGGTGCATAACGGGCAATCTCATCCGAGAGTGCAGAAATCGGGTTTTCACCCGCAAGTGACATGCAGAAGAACTCCCCGGTGGTGATGTCGAGGAATGCAATCCCGCCCGCCCTCTTCTTTTCTTTCGGGGAGATGGCCGCGAGGTAATTGGCCGCGGGAGATTCGAGGAGTGTCTCGTCCATCACCATCCCTGGCGTGACAACGCGGACGACCTCCCTCCTGACGACCCCCTTTGCCTTGCGTGGGTCCTCGACTTGGTCGGCAACGGCGACCCTGAAACCCTTTGCGATCAGCCGGGCGATGTACCCCTCGACAGCGTGGCAGGGGACTCCAGCGAGGGGGACGGGGTTTTTGTCCTTGTCCCGTGACCGCGACGTGAGAACGATATCAAGTTCGCGGGAGATTGTCCGTGCGTCATCTCCAAATGTCTCGTAAAAGTCACCGATGTGAAAGAGGAGGATCGTGTCCGGGTACCGGGACTTCAACTCCAGGTACTGGGCCATAGCCGGTGTAAGCCGTGCACCGGGTGCCTGACCAGGAGTCGGATCACCACTGCTCATTACACGTAATTCTCCACCTGCAGGAGTGTTATTTGTAACGATCCCGCCATGGGATACCCTTGTCCTTGCAATCTGGAACGGGATTTCAATAGCATCCTCCCCGTGGCATCACGGGTGTTTGACATCGCCACGCCTCTCATTGCTGAGAAACAGGGCAGCGAGTTCCGCGCCCAATGCCGATGCCGGTCACCGGCGGAGAGTGGTGGTATCACCATGGCCGGAATGTAAGGATGCTTGATCTGCTCGCGAGACGTTACACGCCCGGCAAGCGTGGCATATAAAAAAAGAGCGAAATGGGATTACAGGTTTTTCAGCGCAACCATGTCCTTGACACCGGTCAGCTTCCAGACGAGGGATCTCTCTTCCTCTGCAATCGCCTCGGGCGGGTCCTGTGGTGAGTGCCCGAGGGCTGCGAGGATGTTCTTGGAGAGGTGGCGTTCCTTGATGAGGTCCACGAACTGCTTGCGGATGACTTTCTTGTCGATCGAATCCGTGACCTCCTCGAGATACCCCTGCATGCTCACGAAAGTGTAACTCGACAGGTCTTTTGTGTATTTTTCCACCTCGACTGCGACGTGGGGGCTTTTCCTGAAATATTCAAGTTTCTTCCCGTATTTCGTGGAGAGGAAGTAGAGGAACCTGCCGTCGAATACGTAGAGAAATGGGGCGATGTAGGGGTACTTCTCGCCCTGGAACGCGATGCGGCAGATGTATCCCTTTCCGATCAGGGTGTCGTATTCCTCCTTGTCCATGCGGGGGATCTTCACTATCTCCATACCTCACCGCATTCAGGATTGATAACACCACTTTATTAAATATTGTGAATCCTCCGGGAGGTCACGGTGCTCATCCCGTGTCCACCTTCTCAACGGGATAACCGGCGGCTTTCCATCCCGAAAATCCGCCTATCACGTTGGCGACCTTTGTAAAGCCTGCCGCGAGGAGCAGGCTTGCAGCGAGGCTCCCCTTGAACCCGGCATCGCAGTATACTACGACCTTCTTGTCCTTCGGGATCTCTGCAAGGCGCGTCACGAGTTCCCCGACAAAGATGTGGCGGGAACCCATGACATACCCCATTGCTTCACGGTTCTTCTGGTCCCTCACATCGAGGAGGATAAAACGCTCCTTCTCGAGGGCCTCGCGGAGCATGGCAACGGACCATGTCTCCAGCCTGCCGACCTCCCTTCCCGAGCGGCTCCACGCTGGAAAACCGCCTGCGAGGTACCCCCCGATAGTGTCATAGCCGAGCCGCACGAGGCGCTTCACCACGGGGTCCGGCCTTGGGTTGAAATCATCCACGATTACGACCGGATGGTCATACGAGAGGACCCATCCTGCGAAAGAAGGAATTCCATCACGCCAAAGCGAGATACTCCCCGGGATGTGTCCCCCTCCGAATGCTTCCGGGGACCTCGTATCCAGGACCTGGGCGCCGGTCCTCCTTTTCTCCTCGAGTCCCTGAGGGTCCAGCGGAACGGGGCGGGGAAGGTGGGAGAGGACCGGCGGCCCGGCCCGGTTGAGCCTCTCCATCGTCGGGAAATAGGGGGGCCTGTATTGGTGTTCGGAGTTTTTCATGCCGATAAAACTCTCCCGGTCGAGCTGGAAACAGGGGTTGTGAGCCCGCTCGAACCCAATGGTCGACAGTTCCAGGTCTGCGATCTCCCTGCCGCAGACCGACCCGGCGCCGTGGGCCGGGCAGACAATGACGCCATCCCCGAGCGGGAGGACCTTTTCGTGGAGGGCGTCGTAAAGAGTCCCTGCTGCCCATTCTGCCTTCTCTGGCCCGAGGAGGTCAGTCCTCCCCACGTCACCGGCAAAGAGGGCGTCCCCCGTGAATATGACCAGGGGGTCGCGAGAGACGGAGAGATCGCGCATGACGAGGGATATGCTCTCGCGGGTGTGGCCGGGCGTCTCGAGGACTGCCAGTTCCAGGCGCCCGACGCGAAACCTGTCGCCCTCGGAGAGGGGCCTTCCGAAGGAAAAGTCCAGCGCTGCACCATGGTAAACTACGGCCCCGGTCCGACCAGAAAGTTCGAGCGACCCCGAGACATAATCCTCGTTCCGGTGCGTCTCGAATATGCGAGTGATCCGGGACGCGGAGGAGGAGGCAATGTCCAGGTATACCTGGCAGTCCCTCCGCGGGTCGATGACGGCAGCGTCACCGCCGTCTGCAATGAAGTAGGAGTTATGAGAGAGCCCTTCCGAGCGAATCTTCCGGAATATCATTGTGCTGTCCGATCCCAGGTTGGAGGGAGGTATGTCCCCTGACCTCTTGACCATTTGCACCGGAGGGTCCTTGGGGCCGTTTCCCAAACAATACTTCCATATGGGTAGGAGAGAGACTCTGTAGAAGGGGACGAGTGCAATGACAGGCAGGATCAGGGCTGTTATCCTCGACATGGACAATACCCTCTTTGACCTCGTGGAGGCGAAGTATGCCGCCTGCAGGGAGATAACACGGGAAGCGGAGTGCGGGACGGCAGATCAATTGCTCTCCTACTTCCTCCGAGGGGAGAGGGGTTTTGAGGACCCGTTGAACATCCGGGACTTTCTCGATGATCATGGAGTGTTCGACGCCGAACTTGTCTCCCGGTGCACCCGCATCTACTACGAAGTGAAACTCGCCTGCATCCAGCCTTACCCGGAAGTCCGAAAAACTCTACTTGCCCTCCGCGAAAGGGGTTTCCCCCTTGCACTCGTGACTGATGCTCACCGGCCCGATGCTGTTCCGCGCCTCGAAAAGACTGATCTGATTGGCTTTTTTGACCATATCGTGACGCACGAGGCGACCTGGCAGAAAAAGCCGAGCCCGGTCCCCTTCCAGTATGCTCTGAACCTGCTCGGCATTCCGCCCGGAGAGGTCATCGCGGTGGGAGACAGCCCCCGGAGGGACATCGCCCCATGCAGGCAGATGGGGATGGTAACCGTGTATGCCCGTTACGGAGACCGTTTCTCCAGGGGGGATGACATGGGAGGGGCGGATTTTGCAATAGACTCCCTTGGACAGGTCCTTGCCATCCTTGACGACGGCACGGTGGAAGAAATGAGCATGGGATATCCATGTGCGGCAGATTCACACTCGCATTGACGGTCGGGTTCGGGGAGCGGTTCGGCGTGGACGATACCGGTCTTTCCCTCTTACCGAGGTACAATATTGCGCCTTCCCAGCAGGTCCCGATCGTTTATACGACTCACACGGGAGAGAAGGTCGCCATGCCGATGACATGGGGGCTGGTCCCCTCGTGGACGAGGGACATGACCGGTGCCCGTCCTATGATCAATGCGCGTGCCGACTCGCTCGCAGAGAGGCCTTCTTTCCGCGGGCCCCTGGCACGGCACCGCTGCCTCGTCCCGGCCACCGGTTTCTACGAGTGGGGAAAGTCAGGCACCCAGAAAGTCCCCT
>JAPXNX010000112.1:0-4431 GCA_033811795.1 Methanolinea sp.
TCAATTTTGGACCCTTTTAGGGCTATCTACACAATATATTATTTGTTTTTTACTTTTATTTACATTTTGACTGTCACTACCCGGCTCTTTCCCATTTCGAGCGGATCATCGAGTGCGAGTGGGGGCTACCCCGGGGAGTGCCCCTTCGCCGATCTTGCGGCATACGCAGTATTTTTATTACGGCATAGGCTTACCTTACCCTGGGGGAGTAACGATGGGCGCTGCCGGACACAGGGTCCTCTTCATGGACGACGACGAGGGGATATGCGATATCGTCAGTGTGTTCCTCAGGAGTCTCGGGTACCGCGTCGAGGTTGCGAAGGACGGCGGGCGCGCAATAGAACAATACAAGAAGGCGGTGCAGGAGGGGGACCCCTTCCGTGCCGTCGTCCTCGACCTCTCCGTGAAGGCGGGAATGGGTGGCATCGAGACGCTGCAGGAGTTGAAGGCAGTCGACCCGGAGGTGAAGGCCGTAATCACGACGGGTTTTACAGGTGACCCCATCTGCTCCAGTTACCGGGAATACGGTTTTGTCGCGGCGCTGCCGAAACCATTCGAGGTCAGGGAACTGGACGGGGTCCTCCGGGAAACCATCTCCGAGGATTCAGATCAGGGGGGCATGTAGCCCCTTCTCCAGGTGAGGAGGAACGGGACGAGCATGACTATCGCGATGATGGCCCAGACATTGGCGAAGAGGTACAGGAGATCCTCCCGATCCTTCTCGTAGAACCGGATCTCCGCGGTACGTGTCGCGTTCCACGAAATTTCCGTGTTCCCCTCCGGGAGGTCCGAGACGACTGCCCCGCTGCTGACCATGCCGAGTGCGGGGTTCCGGACGTCGTACCCGGGGGGGAGGACGACGCTCACCTGGCGGGGTTGGTCGGAAACCGCCACGAAGTGGTTGTCGTGGACGGGGCCCTGGAAAGAGAGCGTGTAGTTCCCCCTTGGGAATTGTATGATGGCGTCTCCTCTCCATGAAAACCCGCAGGGAGCACACGCACCTGACAGTGCAACGCCCCCGACCTTCACGGGAACCCTCTCCCCGATGAGACCAGGCTCGTAGAACCCGAAACTGTCGGCATCCACGAGCTCGATGGACGCCGAGAAGGCCGTCCCGTTCGGGAGGATCGTGTACCCGGCCCGGCTGGCGGCACCGGGCAGGATCACGAGGAGGACTGCAATGCAGAGAGCAGCGAGGGCAGGTCCGCGTCGATCTCCAGCGGTGCTGCGCATTGCCGAATCACCGTCTCCGGGTCCTTGAGGAGGTGCCCGGTCACCACGCACACGATCGTCTCGTCCCTGGCGATGACACCGGTCTCGACGAGTCTTTTCACGCCGGCGACAGAGGCCGCAGATGCCGGCTCCACTCCGATGCCCTCCTTCTGTGCAAGGTCACGCTGCATCGCAAGTATCTCGCCGTCGGTCACCGCCTCGGCGCAGCCCCCTGTTTTCCGGATTGCGGCGAGCGCCTTCTCGGCGTTGACCGGAGCGCCGATGCGGATCGCGGTCGCGACCGTCTCTGGCCTGGGCTCGGGCTCGACGACTGGGAGCCCCTCGCGGATCGCCCGGACGACTGGTGCTGACCCCTCCGCCTGGATGCCGGTCATCATGGGCATCCCGTCCATGAGCCCCATCTGCGAGAGTTCCACAAACCCCTTGTACACTGCAGAGATATTCCCGGCGTTCCCGACCGGGAGCACCACCCGGTCAGGGGTTTCCCGGAGCTGGTCGAGGACTTCGAACCCGATCGTCTTCTGCCCCTCGAGCCTGAACGGGTTCACGGAGTTCAGGAGGTAGAGGCCTTGCGTGAGGCACAGCTCGTGGACCATCTCGAGCGCCCGGTCGAAGTTCCCGCGGATGGAAAGCACCCTCGCGCCATGCATCAGCGCCTGGGCGACCTTGCCGAGGGCGACCTTTCCTGCCGGCAGGAGGACGACTGCAGGGATCCCTGCACGTGCCGCGTAGGCTGCAAGGCTCGCGGAGGTGTTCCCCGTGCTCGCGCAGGCGACAGACGTCATCCCGAGCTGGAGCGCCATGCTCACGCCGACCGTCATCCCCCTGTCCTTGAAGGACCCCGTCGGGTTCATGCCCTCGTGCTTTGCATAGAGGCGGGGGACGCCTATCTCCTTCCCAATGCGGGCGAGGTGGTAGAGGGGGGTTCCGCCCTCCTGAAGGGTGACGGGCGGAATCGAGACAGGCAGGAGCTCGCGGTAGCGCCAGACGGAGAGCGGCCTCCTCTCCCAGGCTGCCCTCTCTATGGAGATTGCATCGAGGTCGTACTCGACGGCGAGCAGGTGACCGCACCGCGTGCAGTTGTAAATGACCTCGCCGGGAGAATAGCGGGCCCCGCACCCGACGCACACGAGACGATACATGTACCATGGTAATCGCGCTCAGAGCGTAAATAGGAGGTGGACAGCCGGGGGGTGCCGGGTCTGCCCGCGTTTTTTCCCTGGGCAGCGAGCCTCACCGGCGCGGATCGCCCGGCAGGGAAAGGCCGGGGTGGCGGTCTCTCCTGACAGGGAGTGCCGAGCGGGCCCGATCGACGATATCCCTGCTCATCTCGCAGGAATACACCCCTTCTTCCGGCCCGGCAGAAAAGAGGGGTCTCCCGGTCGGGTCTGCAACCATCGTCCCCCCCTCGTAGGTATCGACAGGCGTCGCACCCGTTGCATTGATCCCGGCAACGTACACCTGGCATTCGAGAGCCCGTGCCCGGATGAAGAGTTCCCAGTGTGAGAGGCGGGACGCCGGCCAGGCTGCAGGGACGAGGACCGCGTCAGCCCCGGCATCGGCATACAGTGCAAAGAGCGGGGCAAACCGGAGGTCGTAGCAGATGGCGATACCGAATGTCATTCCCGCCAGGTGGAACGTCGCGATGGTGCTCCCTCTCTGGAAGGCCCGGTCCTCGCCTCCAGGGGAGAAAAGGTGGCACTTCGAGTATTCCGCGAGGAGCTCCCCTCCTGCAGAGATCACGACGCAGGTATTCTCCGGGCGCGGCTTCGAGTTCTTCCGCAGGGACCCGAGGATTGCGATGGAATACTCCTCTGCGAGGGACCGGAGCTTCCCGACGAGGGGGCCGTCGATGTTCTGGACTTGCCGCAGGGAGAGCGGGTCCCACCCGGTCGCGAACTGTTCGGGAAAACAGACGAGGTCTCCCTCCTCCCGGGAGGCCCTGGCTATGCAGTGCTCGGCCCGGGCGAGGGTGGCATCAGGGTCTTCCCAGGCGCTCCGTACCTGTGCGCAGCATAGTCTCATACTCGATAAACCAATGGCAGGAAACACCATGAGGTTTCCCGATGGCGCGGGCGGCAGCGCGTGCTGAAAAAGCGGGGTAGGTGGGCGGAGATGTCACTCGTAGAGCGAGGGTTCGTCGACCCGCTTGTAAGCAGCGATCTCCTCCGGGGAGAAGTGAAGCGATATCTCGCGGGCTGCGCTTGCAGGGGAATCGGAAGCATGAACGACGTTCCTGCCGGTATCGAGCGCAAGGTCACCGCGGACCGTCCCGGCCGAAGCCTCCGCCGGGTTTGTCGACCCGATTATCCTCCGGACCACGGAGACCGCGTCTTTCCCTTCCCAGACCATCAGGAAGCAGGGACCACTCTCGATGTAGTGGCACAGCGAGGGGAAGAACGGCTTCTCGATGTGCTCCCTGTACTGTTCCAGGACCCTCTTTTCAGGGATCCTCTCGAGCCTCGCTGCTACTAGCTTGAGGCCCTTTCTCTCGAACCGCCGGACGACCTCGCCGACCAGCCCCCGGGCTACGCCATCGGGCTTGACCATCGCGAACGTGCGGTCCAAGCCCCCTCACTCCTTTCCGGCGGCCTTCCGCCCGGCCTTCGTCCAGGAGACCCGCCGGGGCGCCCTGCCGAGCCGGAAATTGTTCTGGCATTTCGTACTGCAGAAGTAAAAGACGGACCCGTCCTTGCGCACGAACATCTTCCCCGTGCCCGGTTCGATGGGTTCCCCGCAGAAACTGCAGTTTTTGTGTTCGACCATGGTTGCGTTCACCGCCTGGAGAGCTTCTTTGCCTCGCGCTCGGTCTCGAGGAGCATCAGGACGTCACCCTCGCGGATCGGACCGACCGTGTTTCGCGTGATGATCCTCCCCTTGTTCGGCCCGTCGAGGATCCTGCACTTCACCTGCATGGCCTCCCCATGCATCCCGGTGGAGCCGATCACCTCGATCACTTCTGCGGGCGTCCCTTCGTCGGCCATCGTCCCCTCACGCTCTCAGTTCGTTGACCTGCTTGACGATCTCGTCGACCAGTTCCTTTGCCTTTCCCGGCTTGACAATGGCTGCAGCAGCCGATCCCACGTCAAGCCCGCTGGCGGTCCCGATGTCGTTCTGCTTGTTGATGTAAAGGAACGGGATCTTCTTCTCTTCGCAGAGCGGGGGGAGGTGCATGACGATCTCTTCGGGCTCCACGTC
>JAPXNX010000113.1:0-4411 GCA_033811795.1 Methanolinea sp.
TTGTCGAGGTCAAGAGCGGGAAATCGGCGTCCCTCTCGACCCGGGAACGGATGGTCCGGGACTGCGTGGAGGAAAGGCGGGTGAGTTACCGCGTTTTCAAGGCAGGTGAGCGCTGATACGCGTGACTCAGGTTTTCTGGGGCTCAGCCTCTCCGCCTGGAAGGTGTGAGGGGCTGTCCATGTCGATAACATCATCCACATAGGTCGTAAGCTGGGAAAGGAGGAGGGGATCGATCCCCTTCTCGACGGCGAGGAATATCCCAGGTGCATCGATGAGCCGCAGCTTGCTCGTGACGAAATGGATGAACTTCGATATGTTGATGGAGGGTATGTATATCAGCATGGTGCTGATAGAGTCGAAGAGGAGGCATGGGCTCTCGCCCGAGGCTGTATTGAGGGCTTTGGTGATGGCAATGCCGAGGTCCGTCAGATTCGAGGGGCTGTTGACGAACATGGTGTCAGCCTCCCCGTCCGGGATCCGCCCGATGGCGTACTTCGTGATGGTGTCGATGAACTGGACCTTGCCTCGATCGATCCCCTCTGCAGCGTAGAGATTCTTCAGGATTCCCGACGGCTGGTTGGTGGTGATGACGACCACCCTGTACCCCCTGTCTATCAGGGTCATGATGATGCGGGTGTTGTTCTGCCTGAGCCTTTCTGCTGCCGAGAGGACGAGGAAGAGCTTGTCCTGGCCGAGCCGGGAGAGATCAATAGGCATGGCGGTCTACCCTCACCGTGTCAGGAACTCGCTGAACGCCCGGGGTATCTCCTCGCGCTCCTCGACGATCTCCCTGTTAAGTTCCTGAAAATTCTCGATGATCTGGTCCAGGTGCGTGACCTGGACAGAGAGCATCATCTTCAATTCCTCGGTATCGGCCCCCTGGTCGAGTTGCATGCGTATCGAGGCGAGGTTGTCCCGCAGCATCTCAAGGGGGGCTTTCAGACGGAGGGTCGCCTCGGAGAGGTACCCGACGAGCGCGTAGTGCCTCTTCTCCGCTTCTTCCTTCTTCACCAGCATCTCGGCCTTGGCCCTGTCCCGTTCCTCGGAGATCGATGCGACGATCCACGTGATGATAAGAAACATCGTAGCGCGAATAGCCGTCGCCCACGAGAGGTCTTCGACGACGAGGCTCGTTGCAACCATCGCGCAGACAAGTCCGACGGCGACGAGGAGCGCCTTCTTGTAATACCAGAGTGCTGACAGGACCAGCAGGATGTAGAATATGTGCGTGTATCCAACAGCCGTCCTGAAAAAGAGGTGCACAACGACCTCGAGCCCGATGCAGACAAGGGCAAGGGCTACGAGTATCCAAGTCTTGTGCCCTCCCGCCGGCTCAACACCACCCTGTTTCTGATCCATCCACTTCTCCCCTCCCGGGCCGCGCCGGGAAACGCATCATCTCTTTATCTTTTCCCGGTTATATTAAAAATTGGTCAGAAAAGGCAGATCCGCATCGCCATTTCATCACGGTGAGCCGGCCTGGATATCCCCCGCGGAACTTACGAGGACCTCCCTCTCGCCCCTGTACGTCTGGACAGTGCCGTAGACCCGGACCTCCTCCCCCACAGGGGGCCATCCCTTGCGGACGGCTTCGGATGGGACGAAGACACGGACTCCTGCCACCCTGAGGAGCTGGTGGCCGCCGGTCGCAGTCATCCTGGACTCTTCCACGCTGCCCTGGAGGGAGACGAGCTCCCCATCGCGCGAGTCCGGCCCGAAGGGGCGTGCGAACGCTCCCTTCCCTGCCGATTCCAGGGCGATTGCAGCAATGGCGACTACCGCGATGACTACCAGGACCAGTACGAGTGCGATCTTCTCCTGCCGGACGAGTATCACGTCCTTTAATTTTGGACGAGCGGGCACTTATACCATTCACCAGGTCGATTGGGCCGGCAGGCGGGGTGGCGAGACGAGACCCTGCGCCATCGGGAGGTGCCAGGAAAACCACGCCACGCGAGCCAATGCCGGCCCATGGGCTGGCTCCTGCGAGCACGAGCAGGTGAACCGATGATACTACTATTCCGGGCCCTGCCGCGCCGTTCGCCCATGGTTTCATCGGCCTCTTTTCCTGTAATGGAATATTATAACGATGGATGCCACGACCAGCGCGGCGGCAGCCAGTTTCACCAGGTCAGGGCCGCGGCCGGGCACACCGTCCTGCCCCGCCCGGTCCCAGTCAGACTCGAAGACGGCCGTGAAATACTCCCCGACGCCGGGGTGGTCCACTATCAGTGCCACTTCACGGTTGTTCACAGGCGAATTGGAGTTCCAGTTGATGGAGCTCACGAGGACTTTCCTCGTATCGACGATGGCGCCCTTGTTGTGGATCTTCTCGACACTCCCCCGGCTTATGTCAGCACACCTGGCCTCGAGCGCCAACCCTTCCGCAGCAGCGATCCCGTTGATGACCGCGACCATCTCGTCGTTGTCGGAATCGCCCTCGACGTTGTAGTAATAGGAGTCGAGGAGGACCCTGACGCGGGCCCCGCGCCTGGCTGCATCGATGGCATCGGCGAGGAACGGGTTGAGCTCCGCCCCGGACTCGTTCGTGATGTAAGCCATCTCGATGTCCACGGACCTCTCTGCCTCCCCGATCAGGCAGTGGAGCAGGCTGCTCGTGTCCGGCGAGATCACGGGGACGACGGTCGCGCCGGAGAACTTGTACGGTTCGAAGGCGGGTGAATAGGCATCCATCGACGGCACCTCCTCCGTGCCGCTGTCCGCCGTAGCCCTGACGGTGTACCTCCCGCCGGCATCGTGGGAGAAGACAGAGACGAGGTACTCAGCGAGGCCGGGATGGGTGACCACGACCCCAAAGCCCCTGTTGCCCCGCGTCCCCCTCCCGGGAAAACCGCTGCCCTTGAAGTTCTCGCTCGTGACGAGGACGTCCGACCGGTCGACGACCATGTACTTCGCATGCATGTACCGGTAAGGCGCGTGGACGTCCTGCGTCCCTGACATGGTGTAGACCGGGACCCCGCTCTCCTCGAGCCGGGAGACGACCCACTCCTCCTCGTCCGAGATCCCCCCGACCGGCCCGCCCTCCAGCAGGACGGATACGTTCACTCTACGCCCCGCGGCGTCGATGAGCGCCTGGGCGAGCACGGGGCTCGTGAACTCGTAGGCCGCGACGAGGATCTCCCCGCGGGCATCGCCGGCGAGGGAGAGGAAGACCTCCTGGGAACAGTCCGGGGAGACGAAGGCGACTCCGTTCGCACCCTCGAACGTCACCTCCTCGAACTGCGACTGGCCGAGCATCAGGACGCGTGCGTCCCACGTGCCGTCCTGCCAGTAATGGACCTGCCCCTGTCGTGCTCTGACCATTCCCGGCCATTCCACCCTCTGGACCGGGCTCCTCTCCCAGTAGAGGGTTACCTCGTCCCTGGTGTTCGCGAGCTGGAACCTCCCGGTCCTGACCATGTCGGGCACTCCAGCCGCGGCCCCGTCCCACTCGTAGTCCGGGTACTGGTCGTGGCTCCTCCGGTATGCCTCCGCGTCCCGTGCGACCACGCACCGGCCCGCAAGGGACGAGCCTGCCGGGAAACGCACGCTCCCCTCTCCGTCGCTGATCATGGCACCGTCGAGGGGGCCGACCCCCTCGAGGCAGAAGTACTCGTCGCGGTCATCCGGGAGGTACGGGTCAGGGCAGAACTCGGTAATGAGAATCCCGTTTGCGGGAGATGCGAGGGCTACCGCCAGGAAAAGGAGGCGCCAATGCATGATCTATTGATGGGGCGGCGGGAAACCATTAACCTGCTGCACTTTCCCACCTTAATTTGAGGGAATGAATCGGTGATATCCCCCCCACTCGTCCTAAAGATTGGAGGAAGCCTCTACCCGTGTGCAGAGAGGATATGCTCCGTCCTCCGCGGGAGATCCCCGCCAGTCCTCGTCGTCCCCGGGGGTGGACCCTTTGCACGGGCCGTAAGAAAAACGGGTGCACAGGGAACAGAGGCCCACTGGATGGCCGTTTCAGCAATGGAGCAGTACGGCTGGTACCTCTCCCGTTTCGGCCTCTCCGTAACGGAGAACCTCGCCATCCCCGGCACACCACACGTCCTCCTCCCCTATTCCGTCCTCCGGTCGAGAGACCCCCTCCCACACTCGTGGGACGTGACTTCAGACACTATCGCAGCGTGGTGTGCTCATGCACTTGGCGTACCACTTCTCCTCCTCAAGTCAGTGGACGGAATCCGTTCCGGGGGAAAGGTGCTGCATGCCATTTCCGCTCCTGTCCGGACCGGTGACGTCGACCCGTGCTTCCTGCAATATACACTCGGCCATGGTATACCAGCGATGGTCATCTCGGGTCTCCACCCGGAACGCATTTGTGCAGTGCTCGACGGCCTGGCGACTACCGGGACGACCATCGGCTTTTAAGTGTTTCAGGAGAGATAGTACAAGACGCTTT
>JAPXNX010000114.1:0-4403 GCA_033811795.1 Methanolinea sp.
GGGATCGGTATGCAGGACCGGTCGGTTCACTGTCTCCTCCTCCTCGCAGCAGTCCTGGCTGCGTGTGCGGGGTGTACAGCGACAGTCGGCGACCTGCACCCCGGCGGGGACGCACCCGGTGAGGGGTGTGCGTTCTCCACCCTCGCCCACGTGGTACGGGTCATAGACGGGGACACGTTCTGCGTCACTTACGGCGGCGGGAGCGGGGACACCGTCCGCATCCTTGGGATCGACACACCGGAGACGAGCGACAGGGGAAACAGCGAGGGAGATTTTGGCGGGGTATCTGACCCCTCCTACCTCACCACATGGGGGGAGAGGGCGTCATCGTTCACCCGGGGTCTCCTGCTCGGGAAGGACGTGACCCTCGCCGGCGACTGCCGGGCCGGCAGCCGTGACCCGTACGGGAGGCTCCTTGCCTACGTCACATCGGGTGGCACCGATATCGGCTCCCTGCTCGTCAGGGAGGGGTATGCCAGGGTCTACACGGGCGAAGACTTCTCGCGGAAGCAGGAGTACCTGGCACTCCAGATGGAGGCGCAGGGGAGCGGAGCGGGTCTCTGGAACGCGGCACGGGTGCCGGGAGGGAGCGGGGACAGCCCGGTGCGCATCGCGTCCGTGCAGTACGACGCGCCCGGTGACGACAGGGAGAACCTGAACGGCGAATACGTCGTGATCGAGGCGGTCGAAGGGACCGATCTCGCGGGCTGGACCCTCGAAGAGAGGGGCGGGGCCCGGTACCACTTTTCCCCCCTCGCGATCGGGGGCGGGGAGACGCTCACCATCCACACGGGAGTCGGGATACCGGGAGGAGACGACCTCTACTGGAACCAGACATCTCCTGTCCTTGGCAACAGCGCGGATTCGGTCGTGCTGAAAGACCCGGACGGGAAGACGGTCTCGTCATGGAGCTGGGGATAGGGGAGTTTCCTGCTCGTCCCCGGAGATCGCCTTCGCGGCAACGCCGCCGTCCCGCACTTCCAGGGGCTGCCCCGTTCCGCGCACCTGCTGCTCGGCCTGCTCCACTGCAAAGATGACCTCTTCCCATGCCTTTTCGAGGAGCCCCCGGTAGTAGCCCGCGTCGAAGCGGGCGGCCTTCCAATTGAGCTCCACCGTCCACGTGCGGGCATCGGTGACCACGAACCGGACCTCCATCCCGGGAAAGAGATCGACTCCCTCTGCCCTGCAGGCCTCGACGGCCGATGCCTCGGCACAGGCGCGGCGGTAGTCCAGGGTGCCGATCCTCCGGCTGACGGCCATGCCGGAAGGGTCCGCAGAGGGGAGGGCGTCCCAGGCCTCCCGGTATAGAGCCCGGAGCTGGTCCCGCAGGCCTGCGACCTCGGAAAGCGTCTTCGCCTGCGCAAGGACCTGCAGCATCCGCTGCTGCACGTCCCTGATGTACGCGGGCGTATCTCCTCTCCGGGCCGCGACCCCCCTGAACTTCATGCTGCCGTCCTGCAGCCTGCCGTAGTACCGGTTATATGCACCCGAGCCGTCCGCCATGGGCAGGAAGACGATCCAGTCGTAGGTGCCCGCAACGGCGTGAAGACCGGTCTCGCGCTCGACGTGCTCCCGGAGTGCACAGATATCCCCTCCCTTAACCCACAGGCAGTCCACTATCCCGTGCAGGACCCCAAACCCCATCTCCTCGGCGATGTCCCGCGTCCGGATCAGGACTTCCCGGGCGCTGCCGGTGATCGCCTCGTGCACCTCTATCCTTCCGAACTTGGCGTTCCGGTAACCGGTGTACCCGAAGCAGGTGACGAGCATCCACTTGAGCAGGGCGTCGAGGCCTGCATACCGGGAGTCGGATACCTTCATCTCCTTAGTCCTGCGGCGCATGGCAAGGAGGGGCTCCAGGATCTCCGGGAGAAAGCCCCTCTTCTCCGGGTGAGTGAGCGTCTCGGGAGAGAGGTTGTCCCTGACGATGAGGGAGGGATACAGTGAGGTGAAGTCGATCTCGTGGACGGATGCGTGGATGCCCGGCGCAGGCTGGAAGATCATCCCTCCCCGGTCCACGGAGCGGAGCCCGGGGAGGCAGCGCATGCCCTCGGCATCGGCCTTCCGCCAGGGGACTGCAATGCCCCTTCGTTTCGCTTCGTACACCTCGTACGAGGAGATGAGCGATCCCGAAGAGAAACGCGCCACGAGGTTCGGGGGGAGGCAGGAGAGCCGCGCCCCAAGAAGGATGCCCGAAAGCCTGCTCTCCCTGTAGTGGAAACTCCCGCAGGTGTCGATGAGGAGCCGGCCGTCGGGGATCAGGGCGCCTGCACGGAACTCTGTCCTCCCGTAGCTCCAGTACGACTTCCGGGAGAGACGTCGGAACTTCCCCGACCGGGAGAGCCCCGTCTCGATGCCGAGCTCGCGTGCCCGTGCAGCCATCCGGGGCACCCAGATATCGGCATGGGGGAAGAGGATGACGTCTGGGTCGCGGGAGAAGAGCAGTCCCGATAGGTCAGAGAGGACCACCCTCTCGCCGCCGTCAAGCCTCTCCATCCTCCCGTCGACACCGACCTCGAGGGCAGGGAGTGGGCCGCGAAGAAAGGGGTTCTTCTCGGCCGAGACCTCCACGACCGTGAGGTCATGGGAGACGCCGACCGAGAAGCGCGTCTCGCTGTCCCCGCTGCAGGGAGAGAGACCTCTCTCTGCCAGGAGGCGCAAATCGGGGCGGACATCGGCGTCGTAGACCTGTGCTGCGTACCGGGTCTGCTCCTCGATGCGTGCCGCAACGTCCTTTCCTGCCCAGACCCGGTAACCGTCGAGGGGACCGTATATCGTGCGGATGGCACTCTCCTCAACCCGGTAGCAGCTCTCCAGGCCCTCCAGCATGTCACGGAAAGAGTGCGGGTCGGGGAGGTGGAGGAGGAAAGAGGGGGGTGCTGGCAGTATAACGTGGCGCCCGCCCCGCCCCCTCTCCCAGAACTCCACCTGCCCACTGCGGGCGCACGAGTCAAGGATCCACACGGCCCTGCCCCTCCCCGCGACCGCTCGCAAGTTCCAGGATGACCGAGAAGAACGCGGCCTCCAGGGGGTCATCGAACGCATAGAAACACTCGCTCGCATGCACCCTGGCCATCTTCGCCACGCGCAGGGCGCACTCCCGGTCACGGCCCGCGAGGGTGCGTGCAGCCCTCTCCCACCGCTCAGTGAGGGCACGGACCTCCAGCCGGACGCTCGTAAAGCTCCTCCCCATCTCACACACCCTCGAGTGTCTGCTGCCCCCGCGGGAGCCTGCCCGGGAACCGGACCTTCCCACGCCCCCGCGCCCGCGGTGCCGGCGGCCCTGCCGCGGGGCTCGCGATGCAGAACACGCGGTCGGCGAGCCCTGCCATGGCCTCGAAAGCAGGGTCGGGAGACGCAGTGTACAGGACAACGAGGGCGCCCTGCCCGAGCTGCCGGAGGTCTTCGCCCACCTGGTGCGCCATACCTTCGGCCCCCCCGTACAGGGTGGGGTCGTGCTCCACGAAGACGATCGTGTGGTACGACTCCCGCAGGATCTGCAGGAGCTGGAATGCGGTGAATGCCCGCCTCACCTCGATGCTGACCGACCTCCGGTTGATCCCCGAGAGGAGCCGGGAATAGTTCCCGCTCACGAAGAGGAAGAGGAAGCGCGAGAGGACGGGGTTGTCGTTGAGGCCTGCAAGGACCACGTCTTCGGGCGCGATCACGGCCGAGAACGTCCCGCTTTGCAGTGTCACCGATGGGCAGAGCACCAACTCCATGCCTTCTCTACTGGCACTCACCCTTCCATAAGTGTGGAGAGTATGCGGTGCGAAAGTGCATCCGGTGGGTTCAAGTAAGGGAAAAAGATCCAAATTCCAAGTAGATTTTCTTGTTCGGCGGCCATCCGAATGGTGTTCCGGCCATCGCCGGGACGAGACCTCACCCACCTTCTGCGGCTCCCTGATGGAGACGGCGGCTTACCACCCTGATAGCAAAAACTATTTACATATTGTTGAAAGAATTTTACATCATGCAAGGTTCGGCTGCCACCCGGGGCGTCCTCCAGGGTACCGCACCGGGTTGCCGGAAAAGACCCGGTGCCCGGTCCCCTGGACTCGCAGGGGGAGCGGGGCCCAAAGAAAATGGGAAAATAAAGGTGAGAATGAGAGAGATGAAGAGACTACATGCGTTGCTCATGGCAGTCACCCTCGCCCTGGCGCTGGTCGCCTGCGTGGATGGCGATTCGTCGGCAGGCAGTTCTGGAACGACCACCATATCCTTCAACGGTGATTCGATCACCGTTGACGGGAGCGGTGCGGCAGTTGACAAAAGCACCGTCACCATCACGTCAGCCGGGACGTACAGCCTTTCCGGGACGCTCGACGACGGGCAGGTGAAGGTCAGCGCGGGAGACGCGGACACGATCAGGCTCGTCCTCTCCGGGGTGGACATATCCTGTT
>JAPXNX010000115.1:0-4290 GCA_033811795.1 Methanolinea sp.
CCCGTGTTTGCGTTCACCGCGGGGATACCGAGAGCCCGAATCCTCTGATAATCATCGTCTCCGTACACGTCTCCAGCAATCGCCGCAGGTCTCAACCCCCTTTCCATGAGATGAGGAACGATCTTCTCTATCAAAGCGGTCTTTCCAGATCCGATTGCACCCAGGAGGTCAAATGCGCGGACGCCATGTTCCCTGAGGTGGCGGGCATTCTCCTCGGCTATGCGGCGGTTCACATCGTAGACATCCTTCTCAATGCGGACGTCGATATGGTGCATGCCAGATCATTGGGATGCTGCACAGTTTATAGGTTCACAATCCGACTCTATAAGTGATGAAAGGCGAGAGGATTCTCTACCCCGGCTATTTCAATTCTGCCTTGAGACGAGGGCAGGGGCGCAGGGTCGCCCTCTCGCTGGCCGTCCGGGACCCCACGCTTGGAGACCTGGAACGGGCAGCAAAGAGCGCAGGCCTTGTATTCCGGGCAGAGCAGAAGCATTTCCCTGCACGCTGGTGGCAAAAGGAAGGCCGGATTGTGGTGCAGTGGAGCGAGAGCAAAGAGAAGCTCCTCAGGAAGCTCGCGTCCCGACTCTCACAGGGGAAGTGAGAGAGTGTACGACCTCCATACCCATACGGTGCTCACCGACGGGGAGATGCTGCCTGTTGAGCTCGTCCGAAGGCTTTCAGTTCTTGGTTATACTCTTCTCGGCATTACAGACCACGCCGATGCATCGAACATCGAGGAATTGATAAAGGCAGTGAGAAAACTGGTCCCTGCTGCAGAGGAATACGGAGTGATCCTCGTTCCCGGTGTCGAGCTCACCCATGTCCCCCCGTCAATGATCCCGGCAATGGCACGGGAGGCGAAGAGGCTCGGGGCTGAGATCGTCGTTGTCCATGGGGAGACCACGCTCGAACCCGTCGCAGCGGGGACGAACATGGCGGCATGTAGTTGCAAGGATGTAAATGTCCTCGCACACCCGGGTTTCCTGACAGATGACGAGGCTGCACTTGCATGCAGGAACGGCGTGGCAATTGAATTGACGTCCCGGTGCGGCCACAACAGGACCAACGGCCATGTTGCGCGGGTGGCACTTGCGGCTGGATGCAGGATCGTGATAAATTCCGATGCCCACGCGCCCGGGGACCTCCTGGACGCGCGCGCGAAAAAAATGATCGGGATGGGTGCAGGCCTCACATCCGGGCATTGTGAGCAGGCCCTCTCGATTGATATAGAAGAGTTCCTCTATTGTAAAAAATGATATATATACATTTTCAATAAGTTTAAATAGTAAAAATTTCAATATATATAAATTACTAAATCCTTCAGTCTGTTCACGCAGGCAGAGGAAGAAAAGGTTTTTCGTGTGAAATCCGTTGGTCTGGCTGTTCATGCCATAGGGGCGCGTATCCTGGTAGTCCGGTGCGATGCGGCGCAACTCCCCAGGCTTTACAGTGAGGTCATTGACAGGCGCATGAAACCGGTCGGCAGGGTGGTGGACGTTTTTGGTAATGTCGCATCACCCCTTGCCGCAGTTCTCTGCAGGGGACCATGTACAGTGACGACTGGGGAGAAGTTGTTCATCCGGTAGGACACGGAGTGATGCATGTGCAGGAAGTCGAGAAGCTCAAGGTTCTCCAGAAGGAGAGAGAAACCCTAAAGAAAAGGCTGAAAGAGAGGGTGCAGGAACACGAAAAGAAGGCAGAGGACCATACCGAGACGGTCTGCCCGGAATGCGGGAGCCGCCAGCTGGTCCATGACTACGAGCGTGCCGAGCTGGTCTGCCAGAACTGCGGTCTCGTGATCGATGATGACTTCATCGACCGGGGGCCCGAGTGGCGTGCGTTCGACCACGACCAGAGGATGAAGCGCTCACGCGTAGGTGCCCCGATGACGTTCACAATCCACGACAAGGGTCTCTCCACCATGATCGACTGGAGGAACCGGGACTCGTATGGCCGGGCTATCTCGAGCAAGAACCGTGCCCAGCTCTACAGGCTCCGGAAGTGGCAGAGGCGTATCCGCGTCAGCAACGCGACAGAGAGAAACCTTGCATTTGCCCTCTCGGAACTGGACCGGATGGCATCTGCGCTTGGCCTGCCCCGGAACGTCAGGGAGACCGCTGCCGTGGTCTACCGCGACGCGGTGGACAAGAACCTGATCCGCGGGCGCAGCATCGAGGGCGTGGCAGCAGCCGCCCTGTATGCAGCCTGCCGGCAGTGCAGCGTCCCGCGAACGCTGGACGAGATCGCCGAGGTATCCCGCGTCTCCCGCAAGGAGATCGGGCGAACGTACCGGTTCATCTCCCGCGAGCTCGGCCTCAAGCTCCTCCCCACCTCCCCGATCGACTACGTGCCCAGGTTCTGTTCGGGCCTCAACCTCAAGGGCGAGGTCCAGAGCAGGGCCGTGGAGATCCTCCGGCAGGCAGGCGAGAGGGAGCTGACCAGCGGGCGTGGCCCGACCGGTGTCGCGGCAGCTGCCATCTACATCTCCTCCATTCTCGGCGGTGAACGGAGGACCCAGCGCGAGGTGGCGGAGGTCGCTGGTGTCACCGAGGTGACGATCCGCAACCGGTACAAGGAACTTGCAGAGAAGCTCGATATCGAGATCATTCTCTGACTTTTTCAACCGGTCCATTTTTTTTCTGGAATTTTCTGTGCTTCCCCTATTCAATGCAGGGAGGGGCGACGTGCACAGTGTTCTGCCACTGGCTCTTCGATTCGGTCCATATCGGGTGTAAATAAGCAGGAATGGTGATCGGGAATGGACTCGACGGGATTCGAACCCGTGGCCTTCACTTTTTCAGACCGGGGTCTGCCGCCCCTCGACCCCGCGGCGACCTGCGGTCGCCTATTTGGCATTGAAGAAAGGGAAGCCGGGAATGGACTCGACGGGATTCGAACCCGTGGCCTTCACGTTGCAAACGTGACGATCTACCCCTGATCTACGAGCCCACATGCTCGCTACACCTGCGGCATTCCACTTTTCTGCGGAATCAATATAGTTCTTACTGATCGGTTGACCGGAAGGAAGATGTGGCAGCACTGCCAACGATAAGCGCGTTGATCAATGGCACAGTTGATAATCGAACCCAGAAAGGGCAAGGAAGGCCAGATCGAGTATACCGTGAACTATTACGACAGGAAGAGCGACAACTCTTTCACTATCACCACGACCACGGACCAGAACGAGGCACTGGAGAAGCTGAAAACAACGCTCGAAGGTGAAGTGCAGGCGATACTGCAGAAGAAGTGATTCCTGGGCATGCCCCTCTCGTTGTAGGGGGGGTCCTCTCCCCGCCATCCGAGAAAGGATCCCTTGTAATGGACTTGGCGGGATTCGAACCCGCGGCCTTTACGTTGCGAACGTAACGATCTACCCCTGATCTACAAGCCCTTGACGGACTAACATATTTCTCCGTGAGCTGGATATAGTTGTTGTTTCCTGCAATTCAAGAAAAGTCGCGGAACGGTTGCAACTCCTTCTTCAGCAACCCGGCGGGGGTTATGACCCAAATCAGCTCAGTCAATCCAGTCCAGGATATCTTCTTCCTCGTCGGGGCTGCTGCGACCCTGCCTCCGTGCATCCCCGGTGACCCTTTCGGCGGGGCTTGGAACCGGGTTCTGCGGAAAGTGGTCCGGAAATCCTGGCAGACTCTCATCACCTGCCCGGAAAGGGATATCTTCGGCGAGGATGATGGGTTTTGGTGTGAGGGGCTGTTCTTCGCCCGGGACGACCTTTGAAAGGATTGGTTGCTCCATGGATGAGACGTGCCGCTCGAGCAGGTAGTCGATATAATCTTCCACTTCCTTCCGGAGTTCAGGCGGGAGTTTCGACACCTTCTCTGCGATGCCTTCCATATACGTGCAACTATCCTCTTGCAATGATGTTGTGCTCACAATGGAATTTATTTCCTCTGGTTCGACGGGAGAAGTCACCTGCCACTTCCTGCGAGCAGGAGGACATGGCAGCTGTGCTCTGCAAGGGACGTGAGGATGTATGCCTCCTCGAGGGTCTTTCCGGCGGAAAACGTCCCATGCCCCCTGACTATGACGACTTTTCCATTCCCGAGTGCAGCCGCGACATTCCTGGCCATCTCCATGCTCCCCGGGGCCCCGCCGACGACCGGGATCTCGGGGGCGAACATCTGCCCCTCGCTGTCGCAGGCGATTACCCTGTCACCCCCAAGCGAGACCGCCACTGCGTGGACCGGGTGGGCGTGGACCACCGCATCGTGAGCGGTCTGCAGGTAGACCTCCCTGTGGAGCCGGAACTCGCTCGAGGCGTTTCCT
>JAPXNX010000116.1:0-4286 GCA_033811795.1 Methanolinea sp.
CTGGATATCCCCGATGCAAAAACGGTCCATTACGGGGTATGCCGCCATGCCCCGCCCGGCACGGTTATTTCGAAAACAGTCCCCTCCCCGGGGACTCCCAGCTCCCGGATGGAAATACCCGTGATCACGAGGACCCCCCTGGCCTGTGGACCTGGCAGTCAGAGACGATGACAGCATTGCTCCCAGAGGAAAAGAATTGATGACTTGCCCTGCCTATATAGGGGAACACGGGATGGGAAGTGCCATGAGGCACTTTCCACCTCCCCTTCAAATCATGAACGAGAACGGCGGAAACAGGCTGCCGGTCCGGGAAAACGTGAACTTCGTACCAGTCGGTGCCGGCTTGAAGGACATCTCCGTCGTCCAGCTCCTGCCCGCAGGGTTCTCGATCGTGTTCTGGAACTTCCATTCCTGGATCTTCGGGAACCCGTTTGTATACGTGACCTTTTTCACTGACACTGTCTCGTTGACCACGACGTTGCCTGAGACACTGGTACTGCTCGATACGAGCGACCCCCACTGGTAATCTGCGGCAACGGGTGTCATGATGAAGATCCCGCACAGGACCAGGCATACCATTGCAATCGATAGTGTATGGTGCAGGTCTGGCATTATATCCTCCGTGTGGTGTGGCGGCTCACTACGGACCATGTTCACACTATTTTTCGGTTCCACTACTCTATATGCTTTCTCCCGGGCTTCAGGTCCGCAGAAACAACCCGTCAAGGTCTTTTTTCCTGAAAATGACCATCGTCGGCCTGCCATGGGGGCAACTGAAGGGGTGGGCGGTCTGCCGGAGCTCGGTCAAAAGTGTTCTGCATTGCTCGCGCGTGAGAGGTGTCCCGGCCTTTATGGCACCCCTGCATGCGACCATCTTCCGGATAGCGTCTATCCGCGAGGGCCCGGCCTTTTCGCCACCGGAAAGGATCGCAGAAAGAAGTTCCCTGACGCCCACGGGGTCCACCTGCCTGCCGAGCACGACAGGCACCGCACGGACAGCATAGGACCCTCCCCCGAACTCCTCGATGTCGAACCCCACCTCTTCGAGGGCTGGGACGAGGTCAGGGACGATCGATGCCTCGCTGGGAGAGAGGTCGAGGACGACCGGGACGAGGAGTTCCTGGGACTGGGGCTGCGCTTTGTCTCCTGCAATGAGCCGGTCGTAGAGCACCCTCTCGTGGGACGCGTGCTGGTCGACGAGTACAAGGTCCTCTCCTCCCCGGAACGAGGCAAGGATGTAGGTATTGTCCAGTTGTCCAAGGACTTCCATGTCGGGCAGGAACGCATCGCCGGTGCTTTCAGCCGCATCTTCCTGCAGTCCCAGATCGGCCTGCTGCCCAACCTTCCTCCGCCCGGGAGAAACAGGCTCTTCTGGTTCTGAGACCATTCCCGGGAGGGGAGACACGAAATCGTAGGTCGGGGCAGGAGAAGGCTCAACGAGGGGGGTCTGCCGGGATATCCGGGCTGCGTTCTCCACTTCGGGGATGAGGATCTCGGATTCGAGTGCAGACCTCACTGCAAGGGATATCTCACCCCGGACCTCCCGCTCCCGGGCGATGCGGACGTCCCTCTTCGTCGGGTGGACGTTGACGTCCACGAGCAAAGGGTCGAGCGTTATATCGAGGACTGCCACCGGGAACCGGTCTGCAGGAAGGAGCGTCCCGTACCCTTCCCGGACTGCGAGGGAGAGAGGGCGTGACAGGACAGGACGGCCATTGACGGAGATGAAGATCTGGTAGATGTTCTGCCGGGAAAAGGAAGGCCGTGATATGACGCCCTCCACGCGTGCGTGGTGACCGGAGAACCGGACCGGGACGAGTGATTTCGCGCATTCCGTTCCGAAGAGGTGGAGAGCGGCATCACGTACAGGTCCGCCGGGCGACGAGATGAGCGACCTCTTGTTGTGGAGGACACGGAAAGAGACCCCGGGATGCGCGAGGACGATGCGTTCCATCGTGCCGGTAATATAGGACATCTCGGCCGCCAGGGACCGCATGAATTTCTTTCGCACAGGCGTGTTGAAGAACAGGTCGTGGACTTCCACAGTCGTTCCTGGCGGGCACCCGCACTCCTCCCGCAGGACAAGGTCTCCGCCCTCGTATCTGACGCGTATGCCTGCCAGGGTCTCCCTGCCTGCCCTTGTTGTCAGCGTGAGCCGCGAGACAGCAGCGATGCTCGCGAGCGCCTCTCCCCTGAACCCAAGCGAACCGACCCTCGATAGGTCCTCGATGGATGAGATCTTGCTGGTCGCGTGGCGGACGCAGGCGAGTTCCGCATCGCGCGGTGTCATTCCGCAGCCGTCGTCGGTCACCCTGATGCCGGTGATCCGGCCGCCCTTCGACGTGATCTCGACCTCGATCCTGTTAGCACCGGCATCGAGCGCATTTTCCACCAGTTCCTTGACGACTGATGCCGGTCGTTCGACTACCTCTCCTGCCGAAATACGGGAGATCGTCTCCTTGTCGAGGAGACGTATCTTTCCGCTGGTCCCAGGCTCAGCCATGTCCCTTACCCCCACTGGCATCCCTGGCCCTCTTCTGGAGTTCGTAGAGAGTCGAGAGGGCCGAAAGCGGCGTCATGTCATCGAGGTTGAGGTTCTTCAGGGTCTCGAGGACGGGGTGGGAATGGATCTGCGGCTCGATATCAGGGAGGAGCATCTGGGTGTACCTCTTCGGCTTCCCATCCCTGCTGCTTCCCCCACCCGTGGTCTCCTCTCCGAGGAGTGCCCGGGCCCTCTCGGTAACCCGGCGTGGTACCCCGGCAAGCGACGCGACATGGATACCGTAACTCCGGTCCGTTGCACCTGGGATCAGTTTTCTCAGAAAAACAACTTCTTTCCCGCTCTCCCTGACCGCAAAGTGAAAATTTTTCACCCGGGGCAGATCGCCTTCCATCGAGACTATCTCGTGGAAATGGGTCGCAAAGAGCGTGCGAGGCCCGTGCGACCTGCTGCCGTGGAGGTACTCGAGAACTGCCCTCGCGATGCAGAGGCCGTCGAGCGTGCTCGTCCCCCTCCCTATCTCGTCGAGGATGACGAGGCTTTTTTCAGTGACATTGTTGAGGATGTTCGCAAGTTCCAGCATCTCCACCATGAACGTACTCTGCCCGCTCGCAAGGTCATCGAATGCCCCGACCCGGGAGAAGACCCGGTCGACTATCCCCACGCGGGCATACTCTGCCGGGACGAAGCTCCCCGCCTGTGCCATGATTGCGATTAATGCCGCTGCCCGCATGTACGTGGACTTTCCGGCCATGTTGGCACCAGTGATGATCAGGACCTGGTCCCGGTCTCCTGACATGTCGAGGTCGTTGGGCACGTACTTCCCTGGCATCTCCTCCTCCACGACAGGGTGGCGCCCTTCCCTGATGAGGAGGCGCGTCGAGTTGTCGATCACTGGCCTGCAATAGTTGTTGGACGAAGCAACAGTGGCGAGTGAACAGATGACATCGAGGATGGCAAGACCCCGCCCCATGGACTGGAGTCCCGGGACCGCCTCCTGGAGATGCCTGACCACGTCCTGGTAGACATCCTGCTCCAGGGTCAGGCGGCGATCATCGGCTGAAGATATGAGGGCCTCCTTCTCGGCAAGCTCCGGGATCATGAACCGCTCCCCTGTTGACGTTGTCTGCTTCCTCTGGTAATCGGGAGGCACGAGGTGGAGGTTCGGTTTCGTTACCTCGATGTAATATCCAAACACCGAGTTGTACCCGATCTTCAATGACCGGATCCCAGTCCTCTCCCTTTCACGCTGCTGGAGCTCTGCGATCCAGTCCCTGCCTGAGGTGGAGAGATCCCGGAGTGAATCCAGTTCAGGCGAGAAACCGGGGCGGATGACACCGCCATTTCTTACATGGGCGGGAGGGTCGTCGACGATCGCCCGTCCGACCAGGTCTTTGACCCAGCCGAGGTCAGGGATCATCCCGCATGCATCGGCAATGAGTCCCGGCGGGCCTTCCCCGATCCCGATGCCGAGGATTCCCGGGACCCGTGGGACGACAGCAAGGGCTTCCCCGGCACTTTTCAGGTCCCGGGGGTAGACATTTCCAAAAGCAATCCTGCCGGATATTCTCCCGATGTCCCCGCACCGCCTGAGGACCTGCGCTAGCTCCATCCTCACTGCCGTGTTCTTCACCATGAATTCCACGGCATCCAGGCGGGCATTGATCGCCTCGCACGAGAGGAGAGGCGCACACAGCCACTCTCTCATCAGCCGGCTACCCATCGGCGTAACCGTCCTGTCGAGCACGGAGATGAGTGCCCCATCCTTTCCACGGCTCCTTATCCC
>JAPXNX010000117.1:0-4245 GCA_033811795.1 Methanolinea sp.
GCAGCTCGAGCCCCTCACGATGCGGCAGGTCCCGGCCGACGACAGCCTCAAGGTCTTCTGCGACCTTGGCGCCGGGCAGCAGAACCTCATCGCGGAGAGGGGGTTAGACCCCCGGGAGGTGGTCATCATCGACCACCACGTGAGCCAGCCCTGCGGGAAGGACTACCTCCAGGCAAACTCCCTCTCTTCCGGGTTTCCCAAGATGAGCGCCGCGGGTGTCGCCTACCTCGTTGCCTGCGCAATCGACAGTGCGAACACCGACCTGTCCCGGCTTGCCGTCGTCGGAAACGTGGGGGACATGATGGCGCGGGAAGACTGCGGGCTGGTCGGGCCTGCCCGTGAGATCGCGGCCGAGGGGGCGGAGGCAGGGTGGCTCGAGATCGTCCCGCGGGACCTGAACTTCTACGGGATCTCGACCAGGCCCCTCCACGTCTGCCTCGCCTACAACGACGACCCCTTCATCCCTGGCATCTCCAACAACACGGCCGGTGCCCTCCGTTTCCTCCAGCGACTGGGAATCGAGCTCCAGACTCCTGCAAAGCGGTGGCGCGTATGGGAGGAGTTCTCCCGGGAAGAGAGGAGGCTGGTCGCAAGCTCCCTCGCCCAGCAGTTGATCGCCTGCCGGGAGCCGACCGACAGGCTGTTTTCGGAGAGTTACCTCTTCCCCGGAGAGCCGGAACGGACTCCGCTCCGGAACGCCCAGGAGTTCGCGACGCTGCTCAACGCTTGTGGGAGGTGGACCCGGCCGCGTGTCGGGAGCGCGATC
This sequence comes from Methanolinea sp., assembly GCA_033811795.1. Classification (GTDB taxonomy): domain Archaea; phylum Halobacteriota; class Methanomicrobia; order Methanomicrobiales; family Methanospirillaceae; genus Methanolinea_A. Next base: position 767 of record JAPXNX010000117.1, read on the forward strand.
TGCAGGGGGGACAGGGGCGAGGCGTTCCGGGAGGCAGAGCACATGCTCTCCAACCACCGCGCCGTCATCAGGGAGCTCTTAGAGTATATCCTCGATACCGGCGTCCGGGAGCTCTCCCACATCCAGTACATCCACGTCGGTGACAGGTTTCCCGACACTATCGTGGGGATCGGTGCAGGGATGGCACTCTCCCGACTGGACATGGACAAGCCGATCCTCGTCATGGTTGTGCAGCCCGAGGACACGTCTCTTACGAAGGTGTCCATGCGCACGACCGAGCGGGCCGTGTCACGCGGGATAGACCTCCAGCAGGCGCTCATGGTCGCCTCGTCGGAGATCGGGGGGGCAGGGGGAGGCCACAGGATAGCAGCCGGGGCATACATACCAAGGGAATCGGAGGAACAGTTTGTCGAACGGGTCAACCAGCTCATCGGAGAGCAGTTCGCTCGCACGGGTCAGGGCAATTGCTGACTTCCAGTTCGGGAGGGGGGCCGGGAAGGTTCTCTTTCCCGATGGATGCAGGTTTGTCTACTCCCGTACCGGGCGTGTCCGCCAGGTCCTTTCCGGGGGGCTGAGGCTTGCGACGGTCCGGGCCTCGGACGGGCGCCTGACGCTTGGGATCGCGGGGGCCCGCCGGCTCGTGGAGGCGCTCCCTCCCCCGGCTTACAGGGTCGGCATCCTCCCTGACGTCGCAGACTTTGCCCGGGACGGGAAGAACGCGTTCTGCAGGCACGTCGTCTCGGCAGACCCCGATATCCGGGCAGGCGACGAGGTCCTGGTCGTGACCGGGAACGACGATCTCTGCGCTATTGGCACTGCAGTCCTCTCGGGGGCGGAGATGCTGGTGTTTAATTATGGTGTAGCGGTAAAAGTACGCGAGGGTGTGAATGCGAAATGATGCCGGGAAACATCAACCCGAGAAAGATGAAGCAGGTGATGAAACAGTTGGGGATGCAGGTCGAGCCGATTGAGGACGTGCGGCGGATCGTCATCTCCACGGGCAAGGGTGACTATATCTTCGAGAGTGCAGAGGTGGCCGTCATGACCATGCAGGGGATCACCACCTACCAGGTCACGGGCAACCCGCACTTCGAGCCTGCAGCCCCCGAGATCCCGGAGGACGACGTGAAGATGGTCGCCGAGCAGGCCGGAGTCAGTGCCGATGCCGCCCGGGAAGCGCTCGCCAGCACCGGCGGGGACATCGCCGCTGCCATCATCCAGCTCTCGGGAAATGTTTGAGCCGGGCGACCGGGTCCTCCTCGTCGGAGGCGGGAGGACGTTCTTTGTCCGGGCAGGGACCGGTTCCTTCTCCACCGACCGGGGTGTCCTCGACCTCGATGCCCTCCTCCAGGCATCCCCGGGCGACACCGTTCTGACGCATACCGGAAGCGAGTTTCGCGTCCTCTCCCCGCGTGCCCCTGACTTCTTCGCCCGTGCGAGCAGGAGCGGGGCACCCATGCTCCCGAAGGACATCGGCCTCGTGATTGCCTATACGGGGATGAACAGGCGCGACCGCGTCCTCGACGCCGGGACAGGGAGCGGGATCTGCGCGATATACTTCGGGGGCATCGCCGGTACGGTGGAGACCTGGGAAATACGCCCCGAGTTCGCCCGGTCGGCAGAGAAGAACGTTGCCGATGCGAAATTGCCCAATGTCCGAGTGGTCTGCGGCGACGTTCAGGACGCGTCCGGGATCTACGACGTCGTGCACCTCGATCTCCACGTCACCCCGGAGATCGTCCGCCACGCATGGTCGGTGCTCGTCCCCGGCGGGTACCTCGCCTGCTATACACCATTCCTAGAGCAGCTCTTCACCGTGATGGACACGGCAGCCAGCCTCTTCTCCGCGGTGACGGCCCACGAGTGCATCGGGAGGGAGATGGCGAGGGGGAGCCGGGGGACAAGGCCCTCAACCCGCGTGTGCCACAGTGGGTACGTGACGGTGGCGAGGAAGTGAGGGGCTGGGGTAAATAGGGACAGTACCTCGTGTTATCCCACGTACTGGATGCCGACTATTAATGCCTAGATGACCCTCTGGATGGGGTATATTTTAAAATCGAGGGAGCAGAAATCACATCCAGTTGAACGCACAAGAGAGAAAAGTTCTTATCTAACCATAACTAAAATGTCTGGTTGATGCTGAGAGTATCAGCATAAAATGTAGGAGGAACACAATGAAGAAATTCGCAATTGCGGTCATTGCCCTTGCCGTGCTCCTTGTGGGAACAGCAATGGCAGTTGACCCCATCCCAGCAACCAGCGAGACCCAGGGGATCTCTACGACAACTGGTGTCACTGTCATAGGAACTATGACAAACACTGAGACCATTGTAATGACGATTTCCAACCAGGATCTCCGTAACAACCCGCCGCTGACCAGCTACTGGAATGACCTGTCTTATAATGACATGTCCCCGCCGGTGCTGGCGAGCACCACACAAGCTTATGAGACGACCAACAACTACACTTGGGTTCCTGAGCGTCAGGCAGTAGTGTCTTATTCTGAGTCTGTCCTCGCTGACAATGGGTACTCCGAGTTCAACGAGGCGCAGTCCATGGACACCGCAAACAGGGCCGAAATGAACCAGAAGAACCTCAAGTCCACTGAACAGTTCGACTACATAGCTTCTGAAACGGCTTATGGTAGGGCAACCACTTCCGAGAGCCTGCTCCTCGACCTCGCAAGCCAGGGAAATGACGCTGCAGATCGGTTCATCTGTCCGTTCGCAACTGGTGACAAGGGCCTGATCCCGGCATACTGCAACGTCTACGAGATGGGCAGCTCCTTTACCGGAACCGCGGTCTCGATGATAAACCAGGCTAGCACTAACTTCATCGCCAAGGCAGCAGACGTCCCGACCAACATGGACTACTCTGTCAGTCTCGCAGGACAGGGCTCTGCAGCAGCATGGATCAACGCTCACGTGATGGAAGGCAGGACTGGAGAGATCGTAAATGATTATCTTAACACAGCGGGTGGATACACTGACATAGGCGTTCTCAACCCCGACATGTCAGGCGATATAGAAGATTTAACTGATCTCAAATATGGCTTCATGCAGAGCGTTGACCTTGTCTACAAGGAGAAGACCACTGCATCCGGTACCATCGCTGCCTTCAGCAAGACTATGAGTGTTCAGGACGCAATGAGGCGCCTGTAAACTCCACGTACTGAAAGAAGAACAAGGGGCTCTTAAATGCCCAAAATTTTTTACTTTTTTGGAGGTAACTATTCTGCCTGGTAAGTGACCATGTATTCGCAACTCTAAAATTGATGTAACTATTCAGCCTGGTAAGTGAACAGTGGTTGGGACGAATGGTTTTCTCCTCACTGCACCAGCCAAAGCCGTTAATATAGACTGATTGTGTTTCTTCACAGTTGCGATATATCCCCTCACCCGGCAGAAGTCTCTTGCCCCCTCCTCGCTTCGGAACGTCCCGGAGATCTTCTGTTGCACTTTTGCCATCCGGAGGTCCCG
>JAPXNX010000118.1:0-4240 GCA_033811795.1 Methanolinea sp.
GGGCGTTCCCGGTTATCGTCAGCAATGGGACCCTCGCGTGCAGTATCTGCGGAGAGTTGCCAGGGTCGTTCATATCTTTTTACCCGCACCGGATCCGGGACCCCGCACGTTCGCAGTTCATCGAACCGAAAAAAGACGAGGTGCACATACCGTTGCAGGAGCGAGGTGCCGGGGACTTGGCATGCCGTTTCCAGCCGGCGGGAGGCAGGGCTGTGCCGGTCGATATCTTCCGGATCGCGCTCCGGGAAAACGATGCCTTGGTCGCCGAGTACGACCTCGTTCGGAAGGAATGGCTTTCCCCGTCCCGGGCAAGAGCCGGGAGAGAGGCCAGGTCCACGCTCCGAAAGCTGCGAACGGAAAGCGGGTTCCAGATGAGCGCTGCCGGGCACATGCCGGGGCAAAAGACATTCATCATCAGCGATCTCCACCTCGGGCATGTCAACAGCATCGCCCGGTACAAGCGCCCATTCTTCCCCGGGAACATACGGGAGATGGACCGGGTCCTGATCAGGAACTGGAACTGGACGGTGAAAGAATCGGACACTGTCTTTTACCTGGGCGACCTGTCCTACATGAGCGAGGTGCCGCCGGAAGAATATCTCCGGCAGCTGGCTGGAGATATCGTCTATATCGAAGGAAACCACGATCCCGCCATTACCGGGATGCCCCACTGCGTCCTCACGCGGTACCGCGGCGTTCCCTTCCTCCTCATCCACAACCCCGATGAGGTTGCGAGTCCTTTCCCGGGATGGGTCGTGCACGGCCACGTCCACAACAAGGACCCCTCCAGGTACCCGTTCTTCGACCCGGCGAACAGGAGGATCAACGTGAGCGCGGAGATGGTGGGGTACCGGCCGGTATCGTTCGACGAGATTCACCAGCTTGTCACCGGCACCTGCGAGACCCTCGAATTCCGTGACCTTTCACCGTGATCCGTTGGAGTCCGGCTGAATCGTTTCTTCCCGCAAAGGAGCAATGGGTTCTTACGCAGGGGGCATTGCCACCTCTCTTGCTCATCCCGGCGGTTCACGAGGTGTGTTCCCTGCCGGCCCCGAACGGTATGAAGTAGCGCTCGTCTTCCGGGATCAGGCTGATGAGACCCTGGAGCACCTGGTCTGCCTGGTCGACCGTCATGCCGCATTCCACGAGCCTGTCACCATCCAGGGAGACGCCCCCCTCGATCCTCGTGCCGAGCCCGCACTCTATGCAGCTCCCCTCGTCATCCAGGAGTTCTGACACCGCTGCCAGGAACCCGTCCCCGAAGACGAGGGAACGGAGGGGCGCGCCTTCCGTCCGGACGAGGTACAGGTACGTGCGGGGGTCCCCATGTATCGAGAAGAGGTAATACCGGCGCCCCTGGCGGTCGAACCGCTGGAGTACCCTGGATATTGTCCCAGGAGGTTGGATCGCAATCACCCCGCCTGGAAAAAGTGTTCCATCGACCGTATCCCCCTCTCAACCCTTCGCTATCGTGAGCTCCCAGATCCCGGGGCCTGTCTTGTTGACTGTACAGGACCACCCCTGCTCGCGTGCGAACTGTGGGATCGATTCGGTTGCGGCAGGAGGGTGATCGCAGAGTACCTTTAGAGTATCGCCGGATTTCATCGAGCTTGTCGCCTTCCTGACGACCAGGAGGCAGTAGGGGCAGACTTTGCCGCAGATATCGAGCGTCGCTTGCGCCATTTTGATCTTCTCCACCGTATATTGTTCACCACGCAATTCCTTTCATCACGGAGACGACCCAGCCCTGGACGAGTGCCGTGAAGATCACCGAGCCGATGGCCATCCCGATGACGAAGAACAGCGCCTTGAGATTTCCTTCCGATGTCATCGTGAGCTGCCGGAGGGGGCACCCGCCCAGCAGCACGCCGATGATCCCGAGACCGATACCGCCGATAACGGCGAGGACGATGTATGCTGCGGCCTGGAGGCCTGCCGGAGCTCCTGGAACCGGGGAGAGCCCGCTCGTCAGCGCCCACGGGAAGTGTTCAAAGGCTGCCGGAGTGGCGAGCCAGAACACGAGGAATGCAACGAACGCCCCGATAATGAGGGCAGCGTATCCCTTGAGCAACCGGGTATGCCTGAAGAGGAAAAAGTCCCTGAACCCACCGATCGAGCAGAACCCCGATCGCTGGGCGAGGTACCCGACGAGGCAGCCGAAGGCGAGGGAGACGACCGGGACCGCGATGACAGCTGCTTCCTTGGGGAGCCACCCTGCAAGCGCCATCTTCATTCACCCCGCTCGATGCAGGCCACGGCAATCTTCGTCCCTGCAAGTATCCCCGCGATGATCCCGGCAAGACCGATGACCGCCACGATGTCGATGTACCCCACCCGGATTGCAACCCGGTAAGGGCACCCGCCCATGAGGAGGGCGAACACCATGAACAGGACCCCGCCGGCTGCGTACCAGGCATACGACGAGAGGCTGCCCTTCTTTACCCGGAACTCGCCATTCACCCTGGCTGCCGCGAGGGCCCCGATGAGCACCCCTACGATGGTCAGGAACGGGAGGACGGCGTTTTTCGATATCGGTGCGACGGTGAGGCTGGTCCCTGCTATCGAGTTCACCGCGGAGTTGACCAGGTCGCGCATGTGGCAGGCGATGCAGAACCCGTATGCTTCCGGCCCCCCGGCACTGGCGAGGAGGCCCTGGACGGCTGCTGCCAGGATCCCCACCAGCGCACCGACGAAAACAGGAGTCTTCGCCAGGACCCTGGCAAAATTTTGTTCTTCAGGTCCGTTGTTCATGCAATTTCCATCTTTTCACCCTATTATTAATTTCTTTTGATTCATTTCTAAAATTTTTATACTAATTAATTTAATAAGATTAACTTTCCCTGGCATTATTGGAGTTCTGCGGGACAAATGCGTAAAATGTTAATGTTAATTGTAAAATATTAAAAAGCAATAAAAACAAGGTATTAACTTGAAATGGAAAAATGGAATCAGGAATTAACCATGCCCTTGAACAACATAGATCTCCAGCAGGTCAGGGAATACAGGGATCTGATCGTCAAAGATCCCAACGAGGCGCGCTTCACGGCAAAAGTGGAGGGGGAATGGCTCTTCGAAGAGGGGGGTCCCCAGTTCAGGTCCCAGGTGAATGTCAGGGACGGGGTGTACACCATGGAGGCCAGTCACCCCAACTTCATGAAGGCGGGGGTCTGCCCCGGACCAATGGCCTTCGGGCTGTTCTGGTTCGCCGCATGCTACACGAGCACGTTTGTCACCGAAGCCGCCATGCGAAAAATCAGGTTGACCTCGGTCAAGACACGCGTCGAGGCTGACCTCGATTACACCGCCCAGTTCGATCTCGGCGATACCCCCCTGATCCACGGGTACCGGATCATCATGGAGGTCGCGGGCGAGACAGACGACAGGACCCTCCATGACCTCAAGAACTATGCACTCGATAAGTGCATGGGGATGTTCACTATCAGGAATGCCATCCCCCTGGAAGTGGAGCTGAAAATTTCCGGCAATAACGAGAGATCAGGTTCGTAGGGGACGCGCGGCACCCGCCTCTCGTTCCCGGTGAGTTGCCCCGGGAAATGGCGGCAGGGCCTTGCATGCCGGCGATGGGGTGAACCACCCCTTCCCCCGGAGGTGTCGGGAAGCTGGCGGCAACGATGCGAAGCGCGATTCCTGGGAGGCCGATGGTTTCTTTTCCGCCCTACTACATGATAAAAATCCGCTGGGTGTCCGCCCTGATGTGCCCCGGCCTGGTCAGGAGAATCTTTCCCAGTTCATTCGTCCCGACCTCGAGGACTCCCGGGAGCCCCCTGCTCTTCGCGATTCCCCTCTGGGTGAGTGATGGCTTGTACGCGTATAGTTCGAGACTCGATTCGGCTTTCACCGACTGTATCAGGCTGTGGATGGAGAAGGGGGTCACACCCGGTTGGTCATCGAGCGGCTCGATCAATGAATAGACCCCGTCTTCGATGAATACCAGCCTGGTATGGATATTATTGTGGGCGCATGCCACCGCAAGCGAGAGCCCCCCCATGGCGTACTCTGTCTGGCAAGGCGTGTGGCTTAGAAGGATAACCACAGGCGGAGGGGAGCGCTCCTTCTGCTTTGCCGGGCTGGCGAGGTCGTCACCGTCAGGAAACGCGATCGAGGCCGCGGAACTGCCGATTACAACATGCCCCTCTTCAATCCTCCGGGCGATTGCATCCAGGCCCTGTATCTTCGCCGCGTGGATCGTGCAGCCCGAAACGATCTTCTTCCCCTCCCC
>JAPXNX010000119.1:0-4221 GCA_033811795.1 Methanolinea sp.
CATCCGGAGTGCGGTACCATGATCAACCCTTACGAGTGGCTTGCTGACCGGATTGTCGCCCATCCCCGGGTCGTCGGAGCAGTGGCGGTCCTGGTCTTCGTTGTGGCGCTGTTCGGGCTGACCCTGGTCTCCATGGAGACCGGAGATGATACCTATCTTGACAAAACGACCTCGAGGGGCGCCCTGCTCGCCCACTATACCGATACCTACGGCTCAGAGGCGATCATGATCATCTTCGAGTCCGACGATATCCTGGACATCGAGTACCTGAACTATATCGAGCAACTCCAGGCAGATATCGCAGATGAGCAGTACGTGGCCGGGGTGTCGGGGATTTTTAACCTGCTAAAGCAGGGCAACGGCGGGACACTCCCTCAGTCCTCGGCGGAAGTGGACCGCATCATCGAGCAGGCTCCCCCCGAGCTCGTGTCGCGTTACATGCCCTCACGGATGATGACGATCAGTGTCGTCAACCTCCAGCCGGCGATCTCGAGAGACCGGCAGGAGGAGACCCTCAACAACATCCGTGATATCATTGCCCTCTCGAACCCACCGCCGGGCCTCTCGGTTACGCTCTCGGGCAATCCTGCCTTTGCCCAGGATATGCTGGAGGAGATGGGGTCATCGATGGGTGTGCTCATCCTGGCGGCCATGGTCCTGATGGTCGTTGCGGTCGTGACCCTCTTCAACCACGTCCGCTATCCCCTCTTCCCCGTCATAGTCGTTGCAACGGGACTCATCCTCACGTTCGGTGTCATGGGGCTCACCGGGATTGCGATCAGCATGGTGGTTATCGGGGCGTTCCCCATTCTCATCGGGATTGGTATCGATTATTCCATCCAGATCCATTCCCGGCTGGACGAGGAGGCGAGGAAGTCCTCGCTCGCGGATGCCGTCAGGACCACCATCACCAAGACCGGCCCCGCGGTCCTGGTCGCGATGCTCGCCACCTCGATGGGGTTCATCGCCATGGTGTTCGGCCCCATCCCCATGGTGGGCGATTTCGGGATCACCTGCACCATCGGCGTGGTATCCTGTTACCTTGCCGCCCTGATCATGGTCCCGGTCTTTGCAATGATCATCAAGTACCGGCCGAAGACACCGAAGGGGAAGTCTAACGACGCCTCACCGGGTGAACTGGAATTTACGGGGCGCGATGGCACTCCTGTCAAACAGGAAGGGTCGCGTGGCTCTCTCATCGAGAGGTACGATGAGTTCCTGGGAAGACTCGCATACAAGATAGCAAAAAACCCGGTGCCCATTCTCTTTTTCGTTTTCCTTGTCGCGATCATCGGGTTCAGCCTCGATAACGAGGTCCCCATCAGTGCCGACGAGAAGACGTTCGTCCCCTCCGACATGCCCGCACTTGTGAACATGAACAAGGTGATGAGGACCATGGGTTCCACGAGTACTATCCCGGTCCTGGTCTCGTCAGAAGATGTCCTGGACCCCTCCACCCTCACATGGATCCATGATTTCGGGGAGTACGAGGTAACCCACAACGATAAGATCACTGGAGTGACCAGCATCGCGACCCTGCTGGCCAGTTACAACAACGGTGTCCTCCCTCCGACCGAAAGTGAGATCCGGCAGGTGCTTTCCCGTATTCCGGACGAGACGAAGAAACGGTACCTGAACGGGAACATGGAAGCGGTGCTCGAGTTCTCCATAGTCGATATGGAGATTGCACAGGCCCGGTCCCAGATCGCGCTCATCAGGAACGACGTTGCGTGGGACTCCCCGCCGCCAGGGGTGTCCGCCAGGGTGACAGGGGGGCTTGAGATGTTTGCAGCCCTGATGGACGATATCAAGAACTCCAAGACGACCATGACCCTCCTTGGGTTTGCGTTCATCCTCGGCTTCCTCTTCATCGTGTACAAGCGCATACATGCGGTCAGCCCACTGCTCCCCATCGTCGCCATTGTGGGGTGGAACGGGGCCATCATGTACCTCATGGGCCTTGAATATACCCCTCTCACTGCCGTTCTCGGTTCCATGACGATCGGGGTGGCGTCCGAGTATACCGTTCTCATCATGGAGCGGGTCGACGAGGAGTTGGCCCGCGGACTCGGCCTCTACGAGGCGATCCAGACCAGCGTCCAGAAGATCGGCACGGCGATCACGGTATCGGGCATGACGACGGTCTTCGGGTTCTCGGCACTCATCCTCTCGGAGTTCAACATCGTCTCGAATTTCGGTATCACGACTGTGGTCACGGTCGGGTTCTCCCTGATAGGTGCGATCCTGATCATGCCGGCAGTCATAGCCCTTATGTACCGTGTAGAGCATGCCAGGGCGGGGGCTGCAAAGGAGAAGGCAGCAGCTGCCGAGTAGGTGCGGGGCCAGGGGGTCCCCACCTGCATTTTCCCTGGAGGTATCTCTCCCGCCCTTCGTGATCTCTCCTGGCAGAAAGGCCCGATTTGCAGAGTCCCCATGATTGGTGGTCCGAAGGGGGCAAGACTCAATCCCCCGGAAAAAACATGGCCTCTCTCCCCGGCCCGGGGAGATCGTTACATGTGGCGTTGCCCGGAAGCCCTTTGCCCCCGGCATTGGAGCAGGCAGTTATACCGCGGGAGGAGGGTCGCCGGGGCAGACTGAAAAGCCCTGGCAGATCGCTCACCCGCCACGCTGGCCGTGGGGATAGGCAGGAGTGTGCACTCAGGCTTTCGAGAGCACCTCACGTGCAAACTTTCCTGCCCGCTCCAGGTCTTCCTTATCGGGATGCCCCCTGTTCGAAAAGAGGAATTTTCCCCTGCAGTGGTAGGTCCCAAGTACCGTCGCCCCCTTCCCTTTCAACTCGTCGGCGACCTTTGCAAGCATAGTCTCTGCACTCCGCGCCGCGCCGGAAGTCGCAAAGAGGGCGACCTTCATCCCCGCGAAGTCCCCGGAATCAATGAGCCTCGCCAGTGTTTTTCCCGGCTTGCCGCCATACACGCCGCTTCCGAGGAAGAGTACCCCGGTCCCAGCGGGGAGCGGTCCACGGATGTCCCCGACACTCACTCCAAGTTCCCCTGCGATGGCCTCTGCCACTTTCTTCGTGTTTCCACCCCTCGAGTCGACGAGTACCGCTATTCCAGGCATATCCACACCTGTACCCGGGATATTATATAATCATCCCCCCATCGCCGTGCGATATCGTGAACTCGGGTAATAACGGGGCGTCTCCTTTTCACATGCATTGTCCCGGACGGCGGGACCCCCTGGGGGCGGCGATAATTTCTGAGCCGGGAATCACTCCGGGAATATGGAACGACCCGGGGAATGGGCATATCCGCGGGATATGGATTACCATGGTGGAGGAGTGGTCGGGCAGGCTGAGCCATACTCCCTGTCGAGCATTCCGTAGTACCGCGTCGACCGCCAGTGGTCACGCAGCCACACGTGCTCCCGTATCGTGCCCTCGTATTTCATGCCGCACTGTTCCATCAGGCGGGCAGAGGCGACGTTCCCTTCATCGCATTTACCAAACACCCGGTGGAGATGGAGCGTCCCGAACCCAAATTCCATGAATTTCCGGAAGATCTCCTTCCCGTACCCCAATGCCTGGTACCCGGGGAGGAGGACGATACCGATTTCACCCGCGCACTTCTGGTCAGGGTCGATTTGGAATAACTCCCGGGGCAGGGTTGGCAACACTGGCAGGAGGTCCATGCAAGAGCAAAAACCCCTACAAACAGAACCAGAAAGCCCGGCAACGGGGAGCTCCCCCGGGACACGTTACCCATGGCGCCCTCCTGCTGCCGGGGAACCGAATCGATAATAAGGGCATCCGTACCAAAAGACAGTAAAACCAAGTTGGGATCCCGATGGCGCCATCTTCTCGTCTCTGTCTCGTCTGCATGGTCCTGCTCCTTGCAGGGGGAGCGTCCGCGGTCACGGTATCCCTGGAACCGGACAGGATCCAGCAGGGGGACCCGGTCACGATCGCGATAACGGGCCTCCCGGACGGCAGTGTCTTTTCTATCTTCGTCGATGGTGCTGTCGCCGTCATGCCGGGGGCTGTCTTCTCGTTCGAGTTGAAAGACTTCGTTCTCCCCTTCACCCTGAACGACGGGGAATTCTCCGCGACTCTCTGGAATACCGAAACCAATGTATTGATTGTGGTCGCGGGCGATACCGAGGTCAGGAAGGTGGGGTCTTCCCGCGAGGGGATTTTCACGACGACCGATACGGGGACCATACCGGGGGGGACCTATGACCTCATCGCGTTCGGGGGGACCG
>JAPXNX010000120.1:0-4154 GCA_033811795.1 Methanolinea sp.
ACAGGGGCGCAACGATGCTGTCCACGAGGTTCTCCGAGAGCGACTCGTATGCAGCCGAACGCACCTGTTCTTCGGATAGTTCCCACGGGTCCCTGCTCACCATGTAACTGACCTGCTCCCTCCCCCTGGCAAGACTTGCAGCGAGGGCCTGTTCCACTGCCTGAACATGCTCTTCAAGGGAGCGCCAGGCAAGGCATGCTTTGAGGAGGAAGGGAGCGAAGACCAGGAGGGCGTACCAGGGAAGCAGGATCTCTGCGATGAGGAAGGGGAGTGAGAAGAGAACCAAGGTCACGACCCACATGACCACGCCGGCAGATCGCTGTAGGGCGGGCCGGTACCTCCGTGGGTCTCCCCAGAGCGCTATAAAGTGGCCGAGGAGAGCGACAGGGTGAAACCTGGAATGGGGGTCCCCTGTCACCCTGTCGACAAGGAGGGAGAGGGGGATGACTGCAGCACGTTCGATGAGCATTTGCGGTGGATGGGCAGAGACACGACCTGGCCGGACGGAGGAAGAGCCGGTCGCAGGGCTTCCGCTTGAAGCCAGGCTTTCCTTTTCCTTTTATCCGGGTCTTCCTGCGTGTGTTTCCTCACTGTTCCCGCGGGGGAGGAGGTCGGGGATGCCGTCCTCGATCGGGTAGTCAACGCCGCAGGCGGGACAACGGAGCACCCCTTCGAGTATTTCCTTTTCGTCTTCGACTGCCACCTGCAGGGTGAGGTCCCCCTTGCAGACCGGGCAGCAGAGAATGGGGAGCAGGGAGCGCTTCACAGTTCACTCCTGATATCAACGATCTGGGAGATATCAGGTCCGGTCGAGATGAGGGTGATGGGACACCCGATGTCTTCTTCTGCCTGTGAAAGGAAATCACGGGCTTTTTTCGTCAGCCGGTCATATTCGGTTATTCCAAAACAATCCCTGTCGATCCTGTCGATTCCCGTGATCGCTGCCTGGGTACAGCCATTCACCATGGCGGAATACCGGGCCATCTTTCCATCCCACTCCCCTATCCTCCTCTGCCTGTGCGTCACGGTCCCGAATTCCTGGATGCCCAAATGGTCGGATACCTCCTTCGCCATCTCGGTTGAGAAGGGTCCCTCGCCAACCCTTGTCGGGTAAGCCTTGAAGACGACCACGACGTCATCGATACGGGTCGGTCCCACGCCGTTGTCAGCCGCTATCTGGGACGCGGATGTGTCCTTGCTCGTTACGAACGGGTATGTCCCGTAGTACAGCGAGATCCCAAAACCTTGCGTTCCCTCGAGCAGGACGCTTTCGCCACTGTCAAGGGCTGAATTGATCTCGAACGGGACGTCTGCAAGGTAAGGGCCAAGCTCGGGGATGTCCCTGGCCAGCCTCGCCACGCGGAGGACGCGGTCTGCATTGGCAGGACCGCACCCGCTCCCCGTGCTTCCGATTGTCTTTGCAAGGTGAGAACTCGACCTGTCCCGCTCGATATGGGTTTCATCGATGATTGCACACCTTTTGTCAACGAATGTCCTTCCTCCGACGCCGAGCGTCTCGACTTCGTGGGCGAAGACCCTCGGGTCGACCAGGACGCCCGTTCCGATCATCAGGCGGGCATCTGGGTACACAAACCCAGAAGGAACCATGCGCACACCGTACTCCCTCTCTCCAATCCTCACTGTATGGCCGGCATTTGGACCGACCCCTCCGCGGGAGATGATGGAGGGGTGATCCCGGTAAGCAAGGTGCGCAACGATCTTGCCCTTCCCTTCATCACCAAAAAAACCGCCAACTACTATGGTGCAACTCATGGTACAACCATATACTATACACCCGGATACCGGATAAAAGGCTATCGTGAAGTACCGCTCTTGCCCTTGGCCAGAGAAAGAATTCGAGGGAGTGCCTGGATGCACTGGGATGCGCAAGGGTGCTTGGATCTCTCCCCGTATACCCTGACTGGGCTTATTCTGCAGAGTGTTTTCCGCTGGCCGGGGAATCCTTGCACCATGAGGCCAACGCCAGGAAGATGCCTGGCGATCCTAGGAAAGGTCACACGGGCGGACCAAGGGGATTTCAGTATTATGGTACCTCGATACGAACCCTTTCATCCGCTGGAGAGCTTGGGCGAGTTCTTCCCGCGAGACAGCATATGCGCAACGTACGTGCCCCTCTCCTCCGCATCCGAAGACGTTGCCCGGCACGACCGCCACGTGCTCCTCCAAAAGGAGCCGCTCGGCGAATTCCTGGTCAGAGAGGCCTGTTTCCGCAACCGAGGGGAATGCATAGAACGCGCCCTCCGGTCGGTGGCACGCGAGCCCCAGGCTGTTGAGGCCCTCGACAAAGAGGTTACGCCGCACGCGGTATTCCCGGATCATCCTGTCCTTCTCCTCCTCGCCCCTCCGTATCCCCTCGAGGGCTGCGACCTGCCCCATGACAGGGGCACAGAGCATGACGTACTGGTGGATCTTGAGAGCGGCCTCGCAGATCTCCTGCGGCGCGCAGAGGTACCCGATTCTCCATCCTGTCATGGCATACGCCTTTGAAAACCCGTTCAGGGTTATTGTTCGTTGCGCAAGGTCGCCCACGGTTGCGGCTGCGACGTGGCTCCCATTGTAGGTCAGTTCGGAGTACACCTCGTCGCTGATCAGCACCAAGTCATGGTCACAGGCGATATCTGCTATCGCCCGCAGGTCCTCCCTTCCCATGACTGCCCCCGTCGGGTTGTTGGGGAAGTTCATGACGAGTGCCTTGCTCTTTCCTGTAACTCTCTCCATCAGCCGGTCCGGGTTGAGCCGGAACTGGTCCTCCTCGACACAAGGGACCGGGACCGGTCTCCCGCCGGCCAGTGTCACGCAGGGAGAGTAGGAGACATAACAGGGCTCCGTTACCAGGACCTCGTCCCCGGGGTCGACAACTGCCCTTATCGCAATATCAAGCCCCTCGGAAACACCGGATGTGATAATCATCTCGTTTTCAGGGTCATATGAAAGCCCGTAATGGTCACGCAGCCAGCGTGACAGCGCTTCCCTGAGCGGCCTTATGCCCCGGTTAGGGGTGTATGATGTGCCGCCCTGTTCAATCGAGTAAATGCTTGCCTCGCAGATATTCCAGGGGGTGGAAAAGTCCGGTTCGCCCACGCCGAGAGATATGACCTCGTCCATGGTGAGGGCCAGTTCGAAGAACCTGCGGATGCCGGAAGGGGGGATCTCCCTTGCCTTCCGAGAGACAAAGTCCCTCATCACAACCTCACAACGAATACGGGATCCGCTCGTCCCCTTCTTTCTCGCGGAATGTGCGACCGTTCTCTTTGTAGCTCTTCATGATGATGTGGGTGGCAGTCTCCCGGATACGGTCCATCGGGGCGATATATTCAGACACAAAACGTGCCACCTCCTGCATGGTCTTGCCTACCACCGTCAGCTGGAGATCATACGTCCCGGTGATGAGCCGAAGGGATCTGACCTGGCGGAACCGGGATATCCTCTCGGCGATCCGGTCGTATCCAAAGTCACGCTCTGGGTTCACCTTCAGCTCGATGATTGCAGACACTTCCCCGTTCCCTGCCTTTTCCCAGTCGATTACTGCATTGTAACTGCATATCACGCCTGATGCTTCCAGTGCCGACACACGCGCTGCAACCTCTTCCGGCGTCGTCTCGGTCATGACGGCCAGTTCCTGTGTAGTCAGGCGGCTGTTCTCCTCTAGAAGCTGGAGCAGGAGAAGGTCTTTTTCGTCCATGAATGTTTCACCTGAACAGGGATCTACACCACTGGACATCCTTCTTGGCGATGCCTTGGGCGCTCAGGCGGGCATCCGAGGTGATTACATCCCATATCTTACATGTATTCGTATCAAACCACATCTCTTTTGTCCTTCCGTAGCGTCCCCGGCTCACTACCCGGGTATTGATGACCCCCAGCATGTTCAGTTCGGAGATGAGGTCCGTGATTCTCCGGTGCGTGAGGACATCGAGGTCGAGGACCGGGGCAATCTCCTTGTAGATCCTGCTCACCTCCCCGCTCGTGAAGATAGTCTGGCCCATCTGGTCAAGGAGGAGCATGGAATAGAGGACGACCTTGCTCTGGGTCGGCAGTGTTGCGATGCACTCGATCATCGAGTCAGCCTCGATCTTGGCCTGCGCCATCTTGACATGGGCCTCGTTGACCCGCCCGGCCTCCTCCCGGTCGGC
>JAPXNX010000121.1:0-4152 GCA_033811795.1 Methanolinea sp.
GGGGTGATCGGGAACGGGGCAGGCCTGACCATGGCCACGCTGGACCTCATCCACTACTACGGGGGGAGTGCAGCCAACTTCCTCGACGTCGGCGGGGGTGCCGACCAGGAGAGAGTGATGCATGCCGTCCGGCTGGTCGCAAGCGACCCCTCAGTCCGGGTTATCGTGGTCAACCTCCTCGGCGGGATCACGCGCTGCGACGAAGTGGCACGGGGCATCATCGCGGCCGGGGTCAGCCAGCCCATCATCGTCCGGCTCGCAGGAACGAACGAGAGGGAAGGGCGCGAGATCCTCGGTTCCTCGGGCTACCGTATGCTCGACAGCATGGAACAGGTGGTCCAGGCTGCCGTGGAGGTGACGCGATGATATACGCCGACAGGAACTGCGGGGTGATAGTGGCAGGAGCCACGGGGAAACAGGGTGCCTTCCACATCGCCCTCATGAACCAGTACGCCCGCGAGGTCGGAGGAATTGGGGTCGTTGCAGGGGTCACCCCTGGAAAGGCGGGCCATGAGGTCGCCGGGGTCCCGGTCTACAACAGTATCCGCGACGCCCTCCGGCAGCATGACGCGACGGCAAGCGTCATCTTTGTCCCCGCTGCTGCCGCGGCGGATTCCATCATGGAATCGGCAAGTGCGGGTCTGTCCCTGGCTGTTGCCATCACCGAGCACATCCCGGTGCACGATACGATGAAGGCGATCGCGTTTGCCCGTCTCCATGACTGTGCAGTGATCGGGCCGAACTGCCCCGGCCTGCTATCCCCAGGCGAGATCAAGCTTGGGATCATGCCTGTTCACCTCTCCGCGCGCGGCCACGTGGGCGTTATATCCCGGAGCGGTACGCTCACCTACGAGATCGTGGACCAGCTGACGCGGGCAGGGCTCGGGCAGAGCACCATCATCGGGATAGGGGGTGATCCTGTCATTGGGCAGACATTTACCGATGTCCTTCGGCGGTTCGAGGATGACGACCAGACCAGGGCAGTCGTCATAATCGGTGAAGTGGGCGGTTCGCTCGAAGAGGAGGGGGCGAGGGCGTCGGACCTCCCCGTCGCCGCTTATATCGCGGGCGTCTCTGCCCCCCCGGAGAAACGGATGGGTCATGCAGGGGCGATCATCGAAGGAGGAGAGGGCGACGCCCGTTCGAAGATCGAACGATTGAAGGGAATGGGCGTCCCTGTTGCACAGCGCCCCTCCGATATTCCCCGCCTGATACAGAAACTCCTATAGGAAGACTCCTTCGACCCGATTGATCGGGGGACGACCTCCTGGATCCTTTCAAACAAACCATTTAACCTCCCGGCTACCACCTCATGTATGCTTACCAGACAGGAGGAACGATGACTAATACCCAGACTGCGGGCAGTGACTCGTTCGATGACGAGGAAGAACTTACAGGCCCCGCGAGATACTTGAGACCCGGCGAGGAGCTTGTCGTCTATTCACCAGAAGTCCAGATCAAGAAGTTCCGGTTCAATGCTTACCTTACGGATTCGAGGCTTTTTCTCACGGACCCCGGAGAGAAGGGCACAGGTGTGACGGCAAAGGATATCCCCCGCGAGTCTATCATCGACAGCTACATCGAACATTCCCCCGCCCAGGAACCCGTCCTGGTCCTCTCGATACGAACGTCCGAGGACGATGTCCGGACCATGAAGATGACATTCGTGCACACGGGGAAAGACCGCGTCACTGAAGCCGAGGAGTGGCTGCACCTCATCAAGCACAGCGGGCCTGGACCCAAAAGTGCAGGAATTCCAGGTGGCCCAGCCGCGGATAGGCCCATACCTCCCCTCTCACCCGAGGCGCGGGCGCTCTCCGAGACCCTTGTCTTTCCGCCACCAACCCCATCACAGGACATCCCTGCCCCCCAGCGGCAGGCACCTGCCAGGGAGAGGGCCGGGGCTGTACCTCCTTCTCCCCCGCCCGCGAGGACCGGTGGCTCCCCGGCCTCTCCCACGCAGATCCAGTTCTGTTTCAATTGCGGGCACCGGATCCCACCAGTCGCGAACTTTTGTCCGTACTGCGGGACGCGTATGATGGCTACCCAGGGCCAGGCCGCGTCTCCTCCTCCAGTGCACCCCCGGTCGGGTGCGGGAGAACCGCCAGTCGCCGAAACGAAAGAGAAGAAAAAGGGGATATGGAACTTTTTTCGGCGAAAAAGGTCCGGTCCATGATCTCGTTTCCAGTTCGGCATGCCCTTTGCTTTGTATTGCGCATTCTCACCCGCCCCCCACCGTCCCGAGGGAAGTGTTCCGAACCGGTTTAACCGAAAAAGGAATGATTATGAGTGTTCCCATCTTTTTTATACTGGTTACGCACCAGGTTACCGAGGGATAACCATTGAAGAGAAATATAAGGGTCGAAGAACTTTACCAGATCCCGCTGGAACGCCAGGAGATCGAACTCGTTGAGAGGAAATGCCTGGGTCACCCCGACAGCCTTGCAGATGGCATTGCCGAGTCGATCAGCAGGGCTCTCTCCTTAGCATACCTAGAAGAATGCGGGGCCATCCTGCACCATAATACGGACCAGGGGGAGATCGTTGCGGGAGAATCCCAGCCGAAATACGGTGGGGGGAAAGTCATCCGGCCAATTTATATCCTGCTGGATGGCCGGGCCACCAAGCATTTCAATGGGATCAGCATCCCGACCGATGCCATCGCTGTCGAGGCGGCAAGGAAGTACCTGCGCTCGACCCTGACAAACCTCAACCTCGAGCGGGATGTTATCGTCGACTGCCGTATTGGGACCGGGTCAACCGATCTCCGCGAGGTCTTCAAGCCATGCCAGAACACCCCGCCGCGGGCCAATGACACATCTTTCGGGGTGGGCCACGCCCCGTTCTCCGAGACCGAGACGATCGTCCTTGCCATCAGCGACTACATCGACCAGACTCTCCGGTCGAAGTATCCCGTCATAGGCCAGGACATAAAGATCATGGGACTGAGGGAAGGCGACACCATCACCCTCACTCTTGCCTGCGCGATGGTCGACAGGTACTGTTCAGGGCTTGCCGATTATATCGAGTTCAAGAACAGGATCCAGGAAGAGGCCCTGGGTGTGGCAAGGAAATACACCTCGCGCAAGGTCAGCGTGGCAGTCAACACCGCCGACGACATCGACAGCGGCAGCGTGTTCCTAACGGTGACAGGGACTTCGGCCGAGATGGGAGACGACGGCTCAGTCGGCCGGGGGAACAGGTGCAACGGCCTCATCACCCCGAACCGACCGATGAGCATGGAGGCCACGAGCGGCAAAAACCCTATCAACCATATCGGCAAGATTTACAACATCCTCTCGACCCGACTCGCGCAGGAGTGCGTCCGGTCCGTAGATGGGATAGAGGAGATCTACATGCGGCTCCTCTCCCAGATAGGCAAACCGATCGATCAGCCCCTCGTTGCAAGTGTCCAGGTCCTCCCGAAACCCGGTTTCGAGCTGAAAAAGATCAAGCCCGACATCGAGACTATCATCAACAATGGCCTTGCCGATATCACCTGTATCACAGAGAAGGTAATCCGTGGTGAGATCAAGACGTTCTGACCGGGACAAAGGGTCCCCTGCATTTCAAGGGGAGCCTGGCGTCCGCCTGGCCATTCCCAACAAGGGGCGCATATCCGCACCCGTCTTCGAGCTCCTGGAAAAGAGCGGGCTCCACCTCGAGGGAGATCCTGGTCGGCGGTTGGTGGCACGGACCCCCGATCCGCACGTGGAGGTCCTCTTCGCTAGGCCCGTGGACATCCCGGAATACGTCAGCATCGGTGCTGCAGATCTTGGGATCACCGGGCACGACATGGTCGTCGAGCGGCGTGTCGATATCTCGGAGCTCCTAGACCTCGGTTTCGGCAGGGCGTCCCTTGTCCTCGCCGTGCGGGAGGACACCCCGTTCGCATCACCCCGGGACCTTGTGGGCGCCCGCGTGGCAACCGAGTTTCCCGTCATTGCCGGTGAGTACTTCGAAAAGATGGAGATCCCGGTAACCCTTGTCACGGTGGGTGGTGCCTGCGAGGCGACGCCGTACCTGGGAATAGCCGATGCAATCGTCGACCTCATGAGTTCCGGCAATACGCTGCAATCCAACCGCCTGCGGGTCATCGACCGCGTGCTTGAAACGAGCACAGTGCTGATCGCAAACCGCGTATCGCTCGCG
>JAPXNX010000122.1:0-4100 GCA_033811795.1 Methanolinea sp.
CTCCCTCTCGTGCGCAGCTTTCCGGAGGTAGATGTACCCGGCTGCCATGGTGTAGAGGAAGAGGGCTAGGACGACCCAGAAGAGCCAGTGCATTCCCTTGTACTACGCAGGAAATCTACATAAAAGTGTGGAACCCGGGCAGCCCCTTCGAAAAACCGGGAAGGTGGCCTCCCTGGCAGTCGTTTTTAGAAAAAGCGGGAGAGGTCTCTTTGCTCTGCACTCGCGAGGAGTGTCCTGACAGTCTCCCAGCTCCTGCGCGCAATAGGTGGGACCTCCCCCCTCTCCCCGAGGTACCTGGCGAGAAACCGGGTGGTTGCAGGGTCCGACGGGTACCCGCTCCCGAAATCTCCCCACTCATCGTGGAAGCGCCTTATCGTGCTGTCCCTCTCTACCTTGGCGACTATGCTCGCGGCCGATACTGCCGGGTGCAGCCGGTCGGCGTGGTGGCAGGCGACGACCCTGCAGGCGGTCCCGAGAAACCCGGTGACCATCTCGCCGTAACGGGATGCGTTCACGTCGCAGGCATCGACCACGGCGACGGATGGTGCGAGCATCGAGATGACGGCTGCATGGCTCCGCGCCACGAGCGTGTTCATGCCAGTCCCGCGCCCGTCGATCTCGGCCGGGGAAATGGACAGGACTGCGACCGGGAACGACTCGCGGATCTCCGCGGCGAGAGCCTCGCGCCTGCGTGGGGGAAGTTCCTTCGAGTCCCTGACACCCAGGCCGGCGAGGTCTTCTTTCCGCGTGCACCCGACGGCAGCAACCACGAGGGGCCCCAGCACCGCCCCCTTGCCCGCTTCGTCTACCCCGCAGGTCATCATGCGTACACGTGCAGCCCGCAAAATATTTGAATGCCCATGGTGGTAACCCGTACGCATGTACATCATCATCGTGGGGCTCGGGGGGATCGGGCGGAGTCTCACCCAGCTCGCAGTGGAGCACGGCAACAACGTGGTGATCATCGACCGCGACGAGCAGCGCTGCAGCGAGATCCTGGAGCACTACGATGTGCTTGCAGTCACCGGGAACGCGACCGACAAGTCGATCCTCGAGGACGCCGGCATCGACCGGGCTGATGCCCTCGTCGCGACGACGAGCGACGACTCGGTGAACCTGATGACCTGCTGGCTCGCGAAGCGGTTCAAGGTCCCCACCGTTGTCTCGATAGTGAACCAGAAAGAACACTCGGACCTCTTCTCGGAGGTAGGCGTCAAGATATCCGAGAACCCCGACGAGCTCGTGGCCCAGCGCCTGTACTACTGGGCGGAGAACCCGCAGATGCAGCAGCTTGCCTCCATTCCGGGCGGGACGATCTTCGAGATCGTGGCGGAGGAGGGTGCCCCCATCGTGGACCACGAGATTAGGGAGCTCAAGGTCAAGGACTTCGTCTTCATCGCGATCCGGAGGGCCGGGGGCGAGCTGATCATACCGAGCGGCAACGTGAAGATCCGGCCCGGCGATACGATCACGGTTTTTACGAAAAAAGAGGCAGAGGACGAGTGCCTCGCCATCCTGAACAAGCAGCTGCGGAGCTCACCGAAGTGACAGTGCGAGCTTCGCGAGGTCTCCCAGGATAAGGGGGTTCTTCTTTACCAGTTCCCTGACGAGGTTCTTGGTGGAGATCTCCTCCAGGTTCAGTGTCGAGACGGAGCTGATGAGGGCATTGAACTTCTCGTCGGTCATCTTGACGAAGTACTCCTTGAGGTGCCAGTTCCTGGCAATGGTCTTTCCCATGTGCGACTCGCGCCATCCCCTGTCGTAGGCCATGAGCACGTCCTTCGTGAACTCGCCGCTGGAGATGGCCGAGACTGCAGTCTGGGCCGCGAGCCGTCCAGTGAACATCGCGTTGTAGATCCCGCCGCCCGTCAGGGGGTCGACGACCCTCGCCGCGTCGCCGGCGATCATCAGGCCGTCGGCGACCGTGCATGCAAGGGGCTGGCAGACAGGCACGCCGCCAACTATGTACTCTATGGTCTTCCCGTCCGGGAATTTCGAGGCGACGAACCTGTCAAGGTAGTCACGGGCACGGTGACCTTGACCGCTTTTCAGCCCGCTGATGCCGACGCCGACGTTCGCGGACCTATCCCCCTTGGGAAAGACCCAGAGGTAGCCCTGCGGCGCGATGGCGTTCCCGACGTAAAAGACCGTGAGTGCGGGGTCGATATCGATGCCTGTCATCAGGTACTGGGCGCACGTCATGATCTCCCTGACCGGAACGGTCGTATCGATACCGCACCAGCGCGGGAACTTCGCCTCGACGCCGTCTGCAGCAATCACGACGTCTGCCTCGACCC
Source organism: Methanolinea sp. (assembly GCA_033811795.1). Lineage (GTDB taxonomy): Archaea > Halobacteriota > Methanomicrobia > Methanomicrobiales > Methanospirillaceae > Methanolinea_A. The sequence continues at coordinate 2,298 of JAPXNX010000122.1, forward strand.
GCTGCGCGTGACCGCAGTGCTGGAGGACGGCTCCCCTCACGGCGCCTTTCTCGAGGACAGGCGCAGATGCCCGCGTCTTCACGGCAACGTCGGCACCTGCTTCCGCCGCCTTCCAGACGAGCTCGCGGTCGAATACCTTGCGGTCGAGGATGTAACCGACCTTGCTGCCGGCCATCTCTGATTTCAGCTGCAGCGATGACCCGTCAGGAGCGACTATCTCGGCACTCCGGAGTTCCGCCGAGATGAAACGCGGGTCAGGGTCCGCGAACTCCGCGAGCGCATCCGTTCCGATACCTTCCGCGCACCTGACCGGGGCACCGATGGCCGGGCGTTTCTCCACCAGGCAGGCAGACAGGCCTGCCTTCGCGGCGGTCTCGGCTGCGATCGCCCCTGCCGGTCCGCCTCCGATGACGAGGACATCATACCGGGACTTCATTCTTCACCTCCAGGGCCCCGAGAGGACACACCTTTGCACAGATACCACATCCCGTGCAGCTGTCGCCGACCTCGAGGTAAGCGTCGATCAGTTCGAGCGCCCCCTCGGGGCAGACAGAGACACAGCACCCGCAATACCCGCAGACATCACGGAAAACCTGCAACATCCTGGTACTGTTTCTGCCCCATCCCCTAAAATCTTTGCATGCAAACGGATTTCGTGGACGGAACCCGTCCCGGTCAGTAAAACGAGAACGATCCGTACTTTCCCCCGCCGCCCGGGGATAGGCGCACCCTGCCGGACCGGAGTGCATCGATCGCGGCCGCAGCGTCCCCGTGGACCGCAGCGAGCCGAGGGACAGGGACATCCGTGAGTACGGAGATCTCGTCTCCGAAGGCTGCAATGAACCGGCTATAAAGGGACGAGACCGACCGCGCACTGGCAGACGATACCGAAAGAACACGCGCCAGTATCTCGGCGAGAGGGATCATGTGCAGGTAGGGGGGCCTGGGCCCCGGTGGCCCGGCCGACAACTCAAGTGCCCGGTCACGCACCCCTTTTTTGATCCGGCCCCCGCACCCGGGGCACCGCCACGAAAGTGCGGCGGCTTCTCCAGGTTCGAACTGGCGGTAGCACCGCGAGCAGGCCGTCCTGTTGTACTTCCCCTCCTCGGGAAAGAACCCGACGTTCCGGACGACCGCTCCCTGCCTGATAGCATCGAGCACGCCTGCAGGAGTCGCCTCCCCGGCGGAGAGGTCGACAAACTCCCTTCCCAGTCGCCAGGTGTCTGGCCCGTGCGCATCCGAGCTCGAGATGAAGGGGATGCCGGAGAGGTGGGGGATGGCGGCGCCGTATGAGCTGTCTGCGGAGAGGCCGAGCTCCAGGAAGTCGGCAGGTTCGCCCCCGTAACACTCCCCGATGCTGTCGTGGGACGCGTAGAGCGAAGTCCAGGGCGTAAAAGCATGGGCAGGCCCGACCAGGCCCCCCCTGCGATGGACTGCACGGGCGATCTCCCCACCGCTGAGTGGAAGGCGCGGGCGGCCCGTAGACCCGAGTGCCGGTGCAAAAGGTGAGAGGTCCCTGCCGAGGTCGGCGAACGCGTCGAAGTCTTCCATGAGCACGAGGTGGTGCACGCGGTTTTCGTCCTCCAACTCGGCAGAGGGGACGACGCAGGTGCCGGCGTCTCCCTGGGAAGAGAGTGTCTCTCTCCACATCCTCCGCCATCCCGAATGGAGCCCGTCGCCGCTACCTATGACGTCGAGGCCCTTTGTCCTGCACGCATCCAGGATAGCAGGGGGGACCATCCTCCGCGATACGGCGATCGAGAAGCAGGAATGGATATGCAGGTCGCAGGAGAGGTCCATACC